>CAYHAT010000045.1:0-14440 GCA_964354675.1 uncultured Actinomycetota bacterium
CAGGATGGCGATACCCGACACTATGGACATGCGCAGGATGAGGTCGTTGCGCTGGCTGACGAGATAATCGTCTATCTCCTGCATCTCCGTTGTGCGGTCCACGATGATGTTGACATAGAACTCGCCAAAGGCGTAACCGCTGAGATCGATGGGATAGAACACGGACACGAAGTAGCCTTCTTCGCCGCCCAGGCTTTCCATGACCACGTAATCCCCGTCAGATGGTTGGGCGGGAAGTTCACTCGGGTCCACCTCCGTGCCGGAAGGCGTGAGATCGGTGACCACCTCGCCATCTACGATCACGCCCACGTATTCCAGCGGGTTGGTGATGGTTGCTATCTGCAAGACCAGTTCGTAGAGATTACCCGTCTCTCCCTGCATGATCTCGTTCATCATATCCGGGTTCAGCATCCCCATAAACTTCGTGTTGGCGCTGATCGTGCCCACGTGTTGCCCCAGATCCCTGATGGTGTTAACGGTTTTGTCCAAGACCATCTGCTTGTTCTGCTCGATGTTGTTGTTGGTGGTCAGGATGACGTCGATCATGAAGTAGGCGATGACCCCGATGACCAGGGCCAGGGTCATCAGGGTCACGGCCAGGATGAGTTTTCTCATCTCCCTGCCGGTCACGCGTTTCATGGTAGTTCCACCCCCATTGCAGCTCGCATCTCAGCCCAACCGCACTATCTTGCTACTTCATACTTCCCCGCCGTAGCATGTTATCCCTTTAATCCAACAGCCGGTAAATACCATACGGCAGCTCAGCTGGAATGCGCTTCAACAATGGGATAATCGAACAGTCGATGGGGTTGATGTTTGACGGTTGAGGACGAGGCCGCTACCTCGCCCTCCCTGAAGATGGACCTGCTCGCCATCGCTATGCAGGCATCGGTGATCGAGGAAAACGCATCCCTGTTGCTGCCCGGACCCGCACCCGGTGCGCCGACCGCGGCAGATCGGATTTTAATATCCGGTGCTGGAAGGTACGGCGGTAGCTATCCCTCCGTCAGTTCCTCCAGTTCCATCTCACGCAGGACCTTCTTATTTACCTTGAACACCTCGGTGAGCGGCAACTCGTCCAGGAAGGTTATCGACCTCGGAACGGCGTACTTGGCCACCTTCTCCTTGAGATAGGCCATGTAATCCTCCTCGACCACCTTACCTTTGTAATCCTCCCTGAGCTGGATGAAGACCTTGATGCGCTCGCTCCCCTCCCTCTCCGGGTCCGGGACACCTATGGCGGCAGCCACCTCCGTAGCCGGATGGTCGTAAAGGATGTCGTCGAGCTCTCGGGTGTAGACCTTGTAACCCGAGACGATGGCCATGTCCTTGGTGCGGTCGACGATGGAAAAATAGCCGTTCTCATCCATCTTGACCACGTCGCCGGTGTGCACAAAGCCCTCCTCGTCCAGGCCCCTGCCCGGCTCCGGCCAGTACCCCAACATGCGCTGGGGGCCATCGAGCAGCATCTCGCCGACTACCCCCTCCTCTATCATCTGCTGGAAGGATATGGTCCTGCCCGTGTCCACCTCCACCACTTTGACCACCGTGTCCGGCACCGGTATGCCGATAGTGGCGCGCTTCTCCACGCTCTTCAGCTTATCGGATTTGCGGTTGCGGTCGGAGACTATGCCGAGTATCCCCAGGAACATCTTGCCGTACAATTTCGGGCCGAGCATCCTGGCCTGGAAGTTCATAAATGCTCTGTTCACGGGGTTGAAGAGCAGCTTGTTCATGATGGGCACCATCTTGCGGCCCCCCATGGCGCGTATGTTGGCCGAGCCGTTGAAGTGGGTGACGGGTGAGAGCTCGGAGAGGCCGTAGCCCTCCGAGACGAAGGTCTTGCTCTCCTGTTCGAACTTCTCCTGCACGTTGGGGGGGAGGGCGGCGGAGCCGGAGATGCCGATGACCCTGGTGGCCTTGATGTCCTCCTCCAGCAGCTTCATGAACTGGGTGGGCACCCCGAACTGCAGGACGGGATTGTACTCGTGGATCATCCTGAGCATGGCCTTGGTGTCCCGGGGATCGGTGACGATGAGGAGGTTGTACATCCCATTGATCATGGTATGCATGATGCAGTGGCCGTAGCTGTGGAAGAAGGGCAGCCCGATCAATACCGAGACGTTGCCCTCGAGTATCCTGGCGATGGGCCCGAACATGGCGGGGTTCTGCTGGGCGTTGGCCACGATGTTGCGGTGAGTGAGCATGCAGCCCTTGGGCAGCCCGGTGGTCCCGCCGGTGAAGAGCAGGGTCTCCAGGTCGCGGTTGGGGTCGATATCCACCCGCGGTGGCTCGGGTTTGGCCTGTGCGATAACCTCCGTCAGCCACATCGCGTCGGGCACCTCCGCATGCCGCGAAGTCCGGTCCGAATAATCGTCCACACTGGTGATGATGATGTTCGGTGCGCCCATGAACTCGCGCAGCGACTCGGCCAGGGTCAGGTGCTCTTCGAGGCAGATGATGGCCTTGGGCGAGCTCTCCGTGAACTTGTGGGCCAGGGTATCTTGCGCCTCCAGGAAGCTGCAGGGTACATGAACCGCGCCTGCCTTGGATATGCCTGCATCGGCCACAATGAACTGGACGGAGGTGGGCAGCAGGGTGGCCACCCTGTCCCCCTTCTCCACCCCCATAGCGGCGAGGGCGTTGGCAAACCGGTCGGCATGGTCTTTCAGCTCCGGATAGGTGATCTCCAATCCCATCTGCACGCAGCCCAGGCGTGGGCGTTTTTCCGCCGCCTGGTCCAGAAAATAATGGGTAGGTTCGTTCGGATATGGCTGTAGTGTCCTCGGTATGCCGACGATCTCGTACTCTTTGAACCAGGGATAATCCATCCAACCGACCCCTTTCTTGCACCTATACCGGCCTTTGTCCGCTTAGATTATACACTTCTTAATGATATATTCACCAAGGGATAAAAGCTCTCCCCCGATACGAGCTCTTTACGGATAATAACGCCAGCCTGATCACGACCTGTGGGAACGTTCCCCGCCATCCGTGAAGGTAACTCCCACGTAGTGCGGCGTTTAAACCGGAACTGATGCGTCATTACTATACTTCCATGTTACCCTCTAGTCAACAAATCGACCCGCGGTAAGCTGGCCTTTTTCAACGGGCACTTATGCTTGCGGCATGCAGTGTTTGCCGGGCCGCATGCCGCGATAGCCTGGCGACTTCAGGCTAGCTTGGCAGTTGTGCCCCTACACATAAAGAGGCCGGGCGCCGCCCGGCCTCTTTCAGATCTGCCGATGTCTGAATCTAGAGGCTGCCGCCCATCCTTCCGATGTAGATCCTGACCTCTCCACCCTCATCGGTGACGGTCACCGTGACGATAGAGCCGTCGCTCTTCTCTATCATCCAGGAGGTCTCTTTCATCGCTGAGTCCTCTATCATGGGCTCGCCCAATTCGTCCTTATAGAAACTGAGCACATCGTCGTAACTGTCACTTGTGGTGAACTCGGCACCCGCGGCCATGAAATCGCCTTCCGGGCCGGTAGCGGTGGAGGTACCGCCGCTCCCGGGTACGTACTCGGCATCCGGGTAGATGGGGGCACCCAACTCATCCTCGGAGGGGGCTTCATCGTTGACGTTGTAGGTGACATCGCCTTCATCGGTCTCGTAGGTGACCTCGCCCCCTCCGCCCTCCTCAACCGTTACCTCTCCCTCAGGGGTCTTTATGGTGGTCTTTTTATCGCCACAGCCGGCAATGGCGACGAGGCTTACCACCAACCCCAACAGCATCAATAGAATAAGTGCTTTCTTCAATCGTCTCCCTCCCTTTCTCTGGTTCGGCTCGTTGTTAACGACCCCGGGATCCCCGCGGGCTGCATCCCGCATGATAACACTTCCGCATCATTTTAAGCATGACGGCGAGCGGTTGAAAAGTCCATCCAGTATCATCACGTTTGTATATGGATGCAACTGCATCCGCCGCCTGCGCCATTGCCATAGTCGATTGTCGCACCCGCTGGCCTTAGCTTCTCCAGCGCTTTGGCTTCCGCCTCCCTGACCGTCTCGTCCTCATCCTCCAGGGCAGCCTGCAGGGGTCCTGCTCCCTCCATCGCCCTCCTCCTCTTTTTGAGATCAGCCCGTTAACTTTGCGCCCACTTCCCTACCGAATGCCCTGGCCTTCTCCTCCCCACCCGCAGCCAGTGGCCCTTTAAGACCGGAAACCGGGTTATCCAAGGCTTCGGTCACCGGCTTGAGGCCCATTCCCTCCAGCTCCTTGTAGATGTCCTTGGCTGCGGTAGGCTCACCCTTCTCGCAAGCCCGGTTCAAACAGGTGCCGAAGGCAGCGAAGGGCTTCCCTTTCCACTCCTCGCCCAGGTTCTTCTTGACGAACTTCTTCACCGGGCCACTGGTCCTGCCGGCGCGGGTAGGAGAGCCTATCACCACGAAATCGTAGTCCCCTCCGAGGTCTTTCGTTTCCTTCGCGTTGATCAGGTCCACCTCGTGCCCGGCTTCCTGCAGGCCTTGCGAGACGGCTTGCGCGGTCTTTTCGTTATTGCCGTACCTGCTGTAATAGATCACGGCTCCTCTCATATCGGACGGCTCCTTTCTGCGCTCTCGTATCGATGCATGATGGAACGATCGTTACGTTACAGATACCCGGGATAAGACATCGGTAAACCGCCCCAGATAAATGAAATGGAGTTTTTCTCGTGGAGTAGCTGCATGGTACCTCTGAATAGAAAAACGGGGCTTGATCTATTCCAAACCCCGTTTGATATTGGTGGAGCCGATGGGACTTGAACCCACGACCTCTACCATGCCAAGGTAGCGCTCTCCCAGGCTGAGCTACGGCCCCGCAACAATACTTTAAGAAGTATAAGGACTCGGTAAATGACCGTCAACGATACGGTTCTTACGAGGGAACCGCTTGGAGAAGTACCGGAAACCTACTGCGTTGTTGCGGCCTCGTCCCATTCCACGCCGGGAGCGTCCTTCCACAGCCTCTCGATCTCGTAGTATTCCCGCTCCTCCTGGCGGAAGATGTGGACTACGACGTCGATGTAGTCCAGAAGCACCCACAGCTTGTGGCGTTCGCCTTCGCGGCGGACGGGCTTCACTCCCATCGCGGCCAAATGCGCCTCAACCGCCTCCCTGATGCTTCCCACTTGCCGGTCGGTGTTGCCGCTGCAGATAATGAAGTAGTCCGTGATGATAAGGACGTCCCGCATGTCCAGCACCAGTATATCGTGGGCTTTTTTGTCCGAGGCGGCCTGCGCCGCCGCAACGGCTATCTCCCTGCTGTCCGCCGCTACGCACCTCCCTCCAGGGTCGGGCCCGCTTCTCTCTTCAAGGCGGTCATCTACCTTGTAGCACGTCCTTACGCCTCTAGATTATCACACCGCGTCCTTTGTCCTCGAACGCCTCATCTATCCCGCCAGGTCTTTTCCTGCGATGAGGATTATCTCCGGGCCCGGGCCAGGCTCAGACTTGATGTCCTCAATGGACAGGAGCACGCCTAGATACGTGGCGAAGGCAGCCACGCGTGGGTCCTCGCTGCGGGAGATCATAGTGCTCTCCGCGTGGGAAAAATCGTTGACCTCCTCGCCTTCCACCGTCACCTTGGCGTTGCCGCCGGTACCGGCCACAGGAATGCCCAGGGAGGTGAGCCGGTCGCCCACCTTCTTCCCCAGATCGGGAATGCCGCATCCATTGAGCACCTCCACCGCAGGCACCGCCGTGATCACGAGTTCCCCTTCCTCCAGTCCCGCAAAAGCCTGCAGCATGGACGCCAGGTAGCTGCTGTCCTCCGCCGCCGATGCGGTGCCGGGATCCAGCAGGTAATCTTCCCCCAACGGGGAGAGTATTTCCTCCAGGCTGTCCAGGTCTTCCTGCTTGAGCATGAAGAGGGCTTCAGGCAGGTATCCCCTCGCCCGTTCCAGCCGGGCAGAGAAGGCCTCCGACATCGCTTGCTTGTCGGTCGCCAGCAGGTAGAAGAGCAGGCGGTCGGCGTCCCTTATCTCCTGCCCAGCCACCAGGTAGTTGGTCTCGCCGTTGAGCGGGTTCACCAGGACCGCCCTATCCTCCAGGACGGCGGCCGGCACCCCCAGGCTTTGGACCAGCCTCATCGCCTCCCAGAACTCCATGAGCAGCAGGTAATCCACTTCTATCCCGGCCAGGTTGCCGACGGTGGAGCGGAGCAGGTCCTCCCCGCCTTCCTCCTGCAGCGCCCGCTTGAGGTCCGTCTGCTGTCCCGCGGCGTTGTAGGCAACGGAGGTTTCGGGAATGAGATAGACCTCGCCCATCCCGTTACCGGTATCGTAGGTCAGGAGAGCCAGGTCGAGGATCACCCGCTGTTGATCCCCCTCCCCCCCGGTCTTGTAGATGCCCACCAGTACGGAGACCTCGTCCTCGAGTTTCTTACCGTTCTGGGGATCGGTGAAATAAAGATATTCGGGGACAGGCTCCTCTTTCTCTTCGGAGCCCGAGAAGCGCTCACCTATCCAGGAACCGGCCTCCCGCGCAACGTTGATATAAGGTATGTCCATTACCGCCCCCACGGCGAGGACGGCTCCCAACACCAGCACCACGATGAGGACGACCCGGCGCTTTTTCCTGGCCTCCTTGCGGTGCCTCTTGTTCAACCGCGAGAGTCTTTCCTTGTCCCCGGGGGCGGCTTTGGGCTCCGTGCCGCCCTTGGTCTCCTCCGCGTCCTTTTTCTTGTTCAACGATAGAACCCGTTCTTCTCTATGAACTCGGAAACACCCTCCGGGACCAGGTAGGTGATGGGCCTGCCTTCCTTCACCCTCCTCCTGATATCCGTCGAGGATATTGCCAGGGCGGGTATCTCCATCACCAGCACGCGCGGATCGTTGGCGTGCCTCTCCTTCTCCACCTCGGGGAGGGATTCCTCCAGTTTCTTCAAGTCGTAACCGGGGCGGGTGGCAGCTATAAAAACGGCCTCCCGCAGCACCTTTTCCGGTTCCTTCCAGGTGAGGATCTCGAGGATGGCGTCCGCGCCGGTGATGAAGAACACCTGCGTGTTCTTGCCGTATATGCGGTGCAGCTCCCGTACCGTGTCGATGGTGTAGGAAGGGCCGTTGCGATCTATCTCCATGCGCGACACCTTGAAATGCGGATTGGTGGCGGTGGCTATCACCGTCATGAGATAACGGCCCTCCGGGTCCAGGCTCTTGCGGCCATCTTTGTGGGGCGGATGGCCGCTGGGCACAAAGAGCACCTGGTCGAGCTGGAACTGCTTCCAGGCCTCCTCCGCCGTCACCAGGTGGCCGTTATGGATGGGGTCGAAGGTGCCCCCCATCACCCCGATGCGCTTGATCCTCAATACGCCCATCTCAGGACCTCACCTGACCGTCACCGTAGATGATGAACTTGGTGGAGGTGAGCTCGCGCAGGCTCATGGGGCCCCGGGCGTGCAGCTTCTGGGTGGAGATGCCTATCTCCGCCCCCAACCCGAACTGGCCGCCGTCGGTGAAACGGGTGGAGGCGTTGACGTATACGTCCGCCGCATCGACCTCGGTGGTGAAGCGGCGCGCCGCATCCAGGTCCGCGGTGACGATGGCCTCGGAATGCCTGGAGCCGTAGGTGTTGATATGGCCCATGGCCTCGTGCAGAGAGGAAACGACCCGCACGGCCAGGATGAGGTCGAGATATTCCTCGTACCAGTCCTGCTCCGTGGCCGCTTCGATGCCGGGCACTATCTCCCGCGTGCGCTCACATCCCCGCAGTGTCACTCCCCGCTCCCCCAGCGCTCGAGCCGCTCGGGGTAGAAATTCCGCTGCTACCGCTTCGTGCACCAGCATGGTCTCCATGGCATTGCACACGCCGGGCCGCTGGGTCTTGGCGTTGACCACTATCCTCTCCGCCATATCCAGGTCCGCAGAGGCGTCCACGTAGGTGTGGCAGTTGCCGACCCCGGTCTCGATCACCGGCACCGTGCTCTCCTCCACCACGGTGCGGATGAGCCCGGCACCGCCCCGTGGGATGAGCACGTCCACGTAGCCGCGCAGGCGCATGAGTTCCTTCGCCGATTCCCGGTCGGCGAGGGGGGCCAGTTGGATACAGCCCGTAGGGAGTCCCGCTTTCTCGCCCGCCCATGCGATGACCTCTGCGAGGATGCGGTTGGAGTTGATGGCCGAGGAACTGCCGCGCAGGATGACCGCGTTGCCGGATTTCACGCACAGGCCGGCGGCGTCTACGGTCACGTTGGGGCGCGCCTCGTAGATGATCCCCACCACGCCCATGGGCACCCGCACCTTCTGGATCTCCAGCCCGTTGGCGAGTCTCCACCCCTCCACGATCTCACCCACCGGGTCGGTCAGGGCCGCTACCTCGCGTAAGCCCCGGGCCATCTCTTCCACCCGCTTCTCGGTGAGGGTCAGGCGATCCATGATGGCGTCTCTCATACCGTTTGCGCGCCCCGCCTTTCGGTCCTCCTCGTTGGCGGTGAGTATCTGTTCCGTCCTGGAGATTAGGGCCAGTGCCATCTCCTCCAGGGCCTGGTTCTTCACCTCCGCGGTGACCACGGCGAGGCCGCGCGCGGCCTCTACCGCCCGTATCCCCAGTTCCTCCACTACGCTCATGCTGTCCTCCGTTTAATACTTATATGCAGCGCACGTGTTTTCCTGCCGTCGAGCTTCACGTCGTCTTTCGTCTCCTCGCAGCTACCGCAAGTTCCGTCGTGTCATTCCTCCTTCTCCACGATGACCAGGTAGTCGCGATGGATGACCTCCTCGCACTGTTCCTCTCCCAGCCGTCGCGCCGCCTCATCGGTGCGCAGCCCCTTCACTTCGTCGAGCTCGGCCGCAGAAAGGCCACTAAGGCCGCGCGCGATCTTCCTGCCGCTTTCATCAATCACCTCGACGGCGTCTCCGGGTGCGAAGTTCCCCCGGCATCCCACCACCCCCGCCGGTAGCAGGCTCTTCCCCCCGTGCAGGAGGGCATCCCGCGCTCCTGCGTCGACCACGATGGTGCCAAGGGGTCGCGCTCCGAATGCGATCCAATGCTTCTGGTCGCGCAGCCTCTTCTTCCTGGGATGGAAATATGTTCCAACCGTTCTGCCTCCGAGCACCGCGGGCAGCACGCCGGGCTCCCGGCCGGGGGCCACCACCACACCTATCCCGGAAGCGGCGGCGATGCGCGCCGCCTCCAGCTTCGCCGTCATGCCACCGGTCGAATGCTCCTCCATGGCCTTCCCCGCAGACTTGACCATCTCCGGGGTTATCCTCTCCACCTCGTGGATGAGGCTGGCTCCACGGTCCTTCTTAGGGTCGGCGGTATAGAGGCCCTTGATGTCCGAGAGCATGACCAGGAGGTCGGCATCTGTTAGCACCGCCACCAGGGCGGCCAGGCGGTCGTTATCCCCGAAGCGTATCTCCTCCACGGCGACGGTGTCGTTCTCGTTCACCAGGGGGACCACCCCCTGCTCCAGCAGGCGGCGGAAAGCATTACGGGCGTTGAGGTACTGCTGGCGATGGGCGAAATCGTACTGCGTGAACAGCACCTGCCCCACCAGGATGCCGTGTGCGGCGAAGAAACCGGTATAGAGGTTCAGCAGTAGCCCCTGCCCCACGGAAGAGGCAGCCTGCAAGGAGGGGATATCCTGCGGGCGCTCAAGCAGACCGAGGAGTTCAACGCCTGCGGCTATGGCGCCCGAGGAGACCAGGATGACCTCGTGGCCTGCCTCGTGCAGGGATGCGAGTTGCCCTACCAGGTCCTCTATGTGCGCGCGATCCAGGCGCCCCGCTGCGTCACTCAGGGTGTAGGTTCCCACCTTTACCACCACGCGCCTGGCCTCGATATCGCGTCTCCTCCGGCTCACGGCTTTATCACTCCCGCTGCTCGAATCCTTTTCCTTCCATCTATCATTCTATCTAATGTGCAAGAACCTCGTCCCTGTCCCGCCCTGAGGTGCGGCAGGAAGTCGATACGTAGCCCGCGATGGCCC
The DNA here is from genome assembly GCA_964354675.1 of uncultured Actinomycetota bacterium. Classification (GTDB taxonomy): domain Bacteria; phylum Actinomycetota; class Geothermincolia; order Geothermincolales; family RBG-13-55-18; genus SURF-21. The sequence continues at coordinate 9,914 of CAYHAT010000045.1, forward strand.
GATCCGAATGATGCACGAGACCGCTGCCATATCCCGCCTAGAGTTCCGGCAGGAAATCGAAGACGTAGTCCCCGATGATCACCGTGTCGCCCTCCTGGGCGCCGTGTCTCAGGAGCTCTTCCTCCACCCCCATCCTTTTGAGGCGGCCTTGCACGTAGGCCAGCGCCTGGGGATTCGCGATGTCCAACCGGTGTACCAGACTCTCCACACGCTCACCGAGGACGTAGAAACCTTCTTCCTCGCGCACTACCCTGAAACCTCGTTCCTGCAGTGGGTCATAGGTATATACCGTCCGCTCCTCTGGGATCTCGGGGCTCTTATCCCGCCGAGCGCCTTCCACCATCTCCGCCAGGCGCCATACCAGGGCTGGTACCCCTTCCCCGGTCACCGCGGATATCGGGAAGAACTCCCATCCCCGAGACTCGGACGCCTCGCGGGCTTCCTCCAGCCATTCCGGACCTGAGGCATCCAGTTTGTTGCCCGCCACCAACTGGGGCCGCTCCACCAGGCGGGGGCTGTAGGACGCCAGTTCCTCGAGGACGATCTCCAGCGCATGCGCGGGAGGGGTCTCGGCGGCCGGCGATATGTCCAGCAGGTGCAGCAGGACCACGGTCCTCTCCACGTGGCGCAGGAACCTCAGCCCCAACCCCCTTCCCTCGTGGGCTCCCTCGATGAGCCCCGGGAGGTCGGAAACGACGAAGCTCCTCTCCTCATCCGCCCGCACCACTCCCAACACCGGCTCCAACGTGGTGAAGGGATAGTCGGCGATGCGCGGGCGGGCCGCTGAGATGCGCGAGATGAGGGTGGACTTTCCTACGTTGGGGAAACCTACCACACCGACGTCGGCCAGCAGCTTGAGCTCGAGCCTTATCCATCTCTCATCTCCCGGCTCTCCCCGTTCCGCGAAGTCCGGCGAGCGGTGCATCTGGGTGGCGAAGGACGCGTTTCCCCGTCCCCCCCTGCCTCCCTGCGCCACCACCGCCTCCTTGCCGGGGTGGGACAGGTCAGCCAATAGGATGCCTTTCTCGTCCCTGGCCTGGGTACCCACCGGCACCTGCAGCGCGAGGTCCTTCCCCACGGCGCCATGGCAGTTGTTCCCGGAGCCGTTCCCGCCCTTGCCGGCACGGAAATGGCGGCGCCGCGTGTATTCCACCAGGGTGTTCACGCTGTCCGAGGCACGCAGGATGACCGAGCCGCCCCTGCCCCCGTCGCCGCCGTCCGGCCCCCCCAGGGGGCGGAACTTCTCGCGGTGGAAACTGGCGCAGCCTCCTCCCCCGTCGCCGCCGTACACGTATATCTCCACCTCGTCGATGAACATGTGTTCACCCCTTGTCTTATAATATTCGACGGGCGTCAGGCCTCCACGTAGCGGTCACCTATCGCCCGGATCATCTTGACCCCGGGTCGACCAGGTGGAGGCGCTGACACGCCTTATAATGTTCGACGGGTATCAGGCCTGGACATTCGGAAATATCCAGGCGCTGACACACCGGTAAATAAATAGTCCCGGCCATGCCGGGACCACACTTGCACCATGACCTGCGGCGGAACAGGGTCTCTATTCCGCCGGTACTACGCTAACGAACTGCCGGTCGCCACTGCTGTGATACTTGACGTACCCATCCACCTTCGCGAAGAGGGTAAAGTCTCTACCCAGCCCGACGTTGTCACCAGGCTTAACCCTGGTCCCACGCTGTCGCACAAGTATAGAGCCGCCGGTGACGAACTGGCCGCCGAAGCTCTTGACTCCCAGTCGCTTGGAGTGGCTGTCCCGGCCGTTGCGGGAACTTCCTACGCCTTTCTTACTGGACATGCTCTTCCACCTCTTCCAGAAGGGCTTGGCCGGGCTCGGCCTCCGCCTCTTCCTTGTCTTTTTTCGCCCTGCTGGCGCGGGGGCCTCCGGTTATCTTTTCCACCCGGATCTCGGTAAAGAGTTGACGGTGGCCCTGCTTGCGGTGATACCCCTTCTTGGGCTTGTATTTGAAGACGATCACCTTCCTGTCCTTGCCCTGCCGGACGACGGTGCCTTCTACTTTCACCTTCTCGGCCTCCGGGCCGGCCAAAACCTTGCCCTCGTTGCTGGCTAGGAGCACGCGGTCGAAGACCACCTTCTCACCCTCGGGGACGTCGAGTTTCTCCACCCGGATGAGCGAGCCCTTCTCCACGCGGTACTGTTTTCCGCCCGTTTCTATCACTGCGTACATAATTTACCTCCACGGCTATTTTACCACAGCTAAAGACACTAACACGGCCTAAAACCCCTGTAAAGGGCATGGGGCGAGGTGAGACGGAAAAGGTGAGGGGCCGCCTGGAGACCAGACGGCCCCTTATAAAACCTTCAACCGGTCTATTTCACGCAGCCCTCCGCGAAATACCAATCGTTGGAGGGCTCGCAGGAGCCGATGGCGTTGTTCCCGTCGGTGAGGCCGCGGAAGTTGAAATATTCCGACAGCTCGACGACGATGGGGCTGGTGGAGGTCACCTTGGTGCTCACCTCGGTGGCCCCCAGATCCTCCACCTCGTCCACGTGGATGGTAGAGCGGGAGTGTGGGCCCATCTCTATCTTGCGGTTGACCCTCACCCCGTCGGGACGCATGAAGACCACGTCCACGCTGGCCGCCTTATCGCCGGGATTGAGCAGGAGCACGTACTCGTCGAACTCCCCCCCGGTATAGCCTTCAGCCAGGTACCATTGCCTCTCAGGGGCCGGTGCACCGATGGTGGCGTGGCCTCCCTTCCTCCCCTGGTAGTTGAAGTACATCGACCGCTCCGCGATGATGGGCAGGTCGGAATCCACCTGGGTTGAGACTTCCGCCGCCTCCAGGCCCGGGACCGCATCGACGTGCATGCTGTGGCGCCGGCGCCCCGGGACGCTGACCTGCTGGCTGACGATAGACCCGTCCGGCTTCATGAAGCTCAGCGTTACGGTCGCAGTGGCATCGTTGGGGTTCAGCAGCAGCACCCAGGTATCGAAGGTGTCTCCCGTGTAGCCCTCGGCAAAGAACCAGGTGTTGGAGGAGGAACTGGCCCCGATAGAGTCGTGGCCGCCGTCCTTGCCCCCGTAGTTGAAGTACATGGCCCGTTCGGCGACTATGGGGATATTGGAGGCCACCTGGGTCGAGACATCCGTGGATTCCAGCCCCGGCACCTCGTCAACATGCACGCTGTGGCGGCGGCGCGGAGGTATGGTCGCTTGATGCGTTATCACCCCGCCGTCCGAACGCATGAAGCTCAAGGTCACCACGGCTTCCGAGTCATTGGGGTTTTGCAACAGCACCCAGGTATCGAACGAATCACCGGTGTAGCCCTCCGCGAAGAACCAGGTGTTGGAGGGTTGGACGGCACCGATGGAATCGGTCCCACCCGTCCTGCCCTGGTAGCGGAAGTACATAGCCCGCTCCGCCAGCACCGGGATGTCGCTCTCGACATCCGTTGAGAAGGATCCGCAGCCGACCGTCTCCCTTACTGGCACGGTGAAGCGGCTGTTGGCTCCTACGGTGTAATGGAAGTCCTTGTTCGATCCGTCCTCACCCTGGAAGGTCACGTCCACCTGAGCATCCTGGTCATTGGGGTTCATGATCAGGAGATAGGAATCGAAAGAGTCGGATGAGGGCGCCGTGGCCGCCGGGGCCGCCGGGGCCGGAGCGATGCCGCGGTCGGCGGAGGCTGGGATGGGCGAAAAGCACATGAACTCCTGGGTGATGTACAGGCAGCTTCCACCTTGTTTCACGCCGATGCCGACGCAGTTGAACTCGCGCCGCATGATGTTTTCACGGTGAGAAGGGCTGTTCATGAGAGCCTCGAAGGCAACGGCCACGCTGGGCGCCTTGGCGATGTTCTCGCCGGCCAGGTTCCACCCCGTGATGCCTCGAGCCGAGATACGCTGCTGCAGGGTGCCCGAGACGGGCGAGACGTGGCCGAAGAAGTTGTACTGGAACATCTCGCTGGAATAGCTGCGGGCCATGTCCGTGAGCTGCTGCTCCGCATACAGGGAAGGCAACCCGGCACTGTTGCGGGCCTGGTTGATTAACTGGAGCATGCTTGCTTCCTCGGCGGAGGTGCTCACGGCCGCGACGGCCGAGCTATCCTGGAACATCAGCGGCTGCAGGACTGCCAAGGCCAGAAAGACGAAACCGAATGCTGCTGTTACGTTCTTCTGCCACCGAGTGAGTCCTCTCATGTTGTTACTCCCCTTTTGTCCCCGAGGGCTGGTGGCAAATCTCCCTCTTTGTCTGCCCGTTTTGTCTGCCTGAAAACGAAACCGCCCTTTCCACCGGGGCGGAAAGGGCTTCGCTTTTTAGGCGGCAGCCTGGCGATCTTAACCGCTATCGCGGTCTTAGACCCATGGCTTTGCGCCCTCTCCTTTCGGAAGAGTTTGCCTTTTTCACCTTAGGGATATACGGTTCTCAATGTTCGGATATTTTATCGACAATTTGTATGGACTACTTAAGGAGTTGGGTCATATATAAATCCCGCCCGTATAGCGGCGGGATCTGGGGCATTTTATATTTGAGATATCACGCATCA
>CAYHAT010000046.1:0-7128 GCA_964354675.1 uncultured Actinomycetota bacterium
GGTTGCCACGTCGTCGAGGACTCCTCCTCGCAATGACAGGACCCGGAGGGGGGTTATTTCTTGAACAGGCCCTTCCAACCCGAGGGGCCCTTGCCCCTCCAGCCCGAGGAACCTTTGCCCTTCCAGCTCGAGGGGCTCTTTCCCTCGCCCTCGCCCTCGCTGTAGTTGTATTGGTAGGGGGAGTAGTAGCCGTAGCGGTAGCCGTAGCCGTAGCGGCCGGCCATCTCCACGTTGTTGATGACCACGCCCAGGATGCGCGTCTCCACCTTCCCCAACAGCTCCATGGTGTGCCGGGCGGCGTCGCGGTCGGCGATGCCGTGGCTCGCCACCACCAGCACGCCGTCCATCATGGAGGCCATGGCGATGGCATCGGAGACCGCCAGCACCGGCGGGGCATCCACGATGATGTAGTCGTACTCTTCCTTGAGCCGGTCCAACAGGTCCTGCATGGCCTGGGACGAGACCAGCTCGGCGGGATTGGGCGGCTTGGGCCCGGACATCAACACGTAGAGGTTCTCGCTGCCGGTCTCCGCCACCGCCTCCTCGAGGGTGGCGGTTCCCATGATGACATCAGTGATGCCCTTGTCCTGCTTCTCCGCCAGGAACTTGTCCATGACGGGGCGGCGCAGGTCAGCCTCCACCACCAGCACCTTGCGCCCCATCTCGGCGAGGGCGGCCCCCAGGTTCATCACCACCGAGGTCTTGCCCTCCTTGGGGTTGGCGGAGGTGACCATAAGCAGTCGGGTGCTCCCATCCAGGTTGAGGAACTGCACGTTGGTGCGCAGGTTGCGGAAGCCCTCCGCCGCCGGGCTTTCCGGCTTGGTGTGATATACGATCTCGCGCTCCTCCTCCCCGGCGGGGGTCGCCCGGGCTATCTCCCCGATGATGGAGGTCTCGTAATAGCGCTCGAAGTCCTCCCGCGTCTTCAGGGTATCGTCGAGATAGTCGACGAGGAAGGCCATGCCTATGCCCAGGATGAGCCCCAGGAAGAGGGCCAGGATGACGTTACGGGTGGTGCGCGGGCTCACCTTCACCCCCGGCTCCGCGACCTCGATGACCTCCAGGCCGCGTTGCTCCAGCGCCTCGGCGATGCGCAGGCTCATGTACTTCTCGTAGAGGGTGGCCCACAGGCTCACCGCCTGGCTGGCCTGCGCCTGCAGCTCGGGCGGGATGTTCTCCTTGGTGTACTGTTTGATCTCCTGGGCTATCTCCGATATCTGGGTCTCCAGCTCGGTGATGCGGTTCCAGACCTCCTTACGCGCGTCGCTTATCTGCTTGATGGACGCGAGCTGGCGGTCGAGGATGTACTCGTCGGCGTAGGCCTGGGCGATGTCCCGCGCCAGCAGGGCGTTGCCGTTGGTGACGGCGATCTCGAAGACGTTGGTGTTCTGGGAGCGCTCCACCGTCACGTTGCCCATGAGCTCCCCGGGGGAGGGGATGGAAGAGGGGATGAACACCTCCTCTCCCTCTTGTTCGGCGTAGGCGAGTTCCTCGTAGTTGTACTCCAGGCGGTCGAAGACGGCGTTGGCCGTGGTCTTGGTGCCGATGATCTCCGCTTGCGTCTGTATGAAGGTCTGAGGGTCGTTAAATGCCATCGAGAAAAGGCTGTCGGAGGCGGTTTCCCCGGCGCGGTTGATGTCCGCCAGGATCATCACACGTGATTGGTAGACCGGGTCCTGGAGGAGGGAGAAGACGAGTGCCGCCGCCACCACCAGGGCAGTGACCCCGATGATGACCCACTTGCGGGCGACGATGACGTTTATGTAATCTCTTAGCTCCATAGCACCCCTATTATAATGGGGTCAGCCCCGGACATGGGACATTAATCTTCTAAAATGAAAATAGATGCCGTTGGCTCCGTTAGTCCAAATGCCATTGGTTCCGTTGGTCGAACCTTTATTTTTCCACATGTTGTCAGTAGCGCAGATCGCATATCCCATGTCCGGGGCTGACCCCAAAGAGAGGGGGGCGCCCCACCCGGGGGCCCCCCGCGGCATTGTCTATCGTTCAGCTTTTACTTGAATATCTCCGGGACACCGATGGAATCGTGACCCCCCGGCTTGCCATCATAGATGAAGTACATGGCCCTCTCGGCCACCACATCCAGGGGTTGCCCATAGGCGTTGGTCGCGATAATCTTCGTCGATACCTCGGCATCGGCCAGGCCGGTCAGCTCATCCACATGCACCGACCTGCGCATCCCGCCTGGAAGATCGAAGGTGTAGTCGGGCGCCGATCCCGATACCAACTGGAAGGTGAGGGTCACTCTGGCCGTCTCCGTCTGCGGGTTCTGCACCAGTATCCACTCGTCGAACTGACCGCCGGTGTACCCCTCGGCCAGGTACCAGACGGGTGCGGGCGTGACGGTACCGATGGAGTCGTGGCCCCCCGGCTTGCCATCGTAGGTGAAGTACATGGCACGCTCGGCCACCACCGGGAAATCGGAGGTTATCTTCGTCGATACCTCGGCATCGGCCAGTCCGGGCAGCTCGTCCACGTGCACCGACCGCCTCATCCCGCCGGGAAGCTGGAAAGTGTATGACGGGGCGGTGCCCTTGGTCAACTGGAAGGTCATGGTAACGGTGACCAGCTGCGTACCCGGGTTCTGCACCAGTATCCACTCGTCGAAGTCCCCGCCGGTATAGCCCTCGGCCAGGTACCATTCGTTCGCGCTGGCGATGACCCCGATGGAATCGTGCCCCTCCTTCTTACCGTTGTAATTGAAGTACATGGCCCGCTCTGCCACCACCGGGTAGTCCGAGGAGATCTGGGTGGACACCTGCGCGTTCGCCAGGCCGGGCAGCTCGTCCACATGCACCGACCTGCGCATCAGGCCGGGAAGCTGGAAGGTGTATGACGGGGCGGAACCCTCGGTGAGCTGGAAGGCCATGGTAACGGTGACCATCTGCGTGCCCGGGTTCTGCACCAGCACCCACTCGTCGAAGTCCCCGCCGGTGTAGCCCTCGGCCAGGTACCAGGTATTGGAGGGGGTGAGGGCGCCGATGGAATCGTGGCCCCCCGGCTTGCCATTATAGTCGAAGTAGACGGCACGCTCGGCGATGATCCAGTTACCCGAAACCGAGGTTACCTTGCTGGATACCTGGGCATCCGCCAGTCCGGGCAGTTCGTCCACGTGCACCGACTGCCTCTTTCCCGCCGGCAGGACGAAGGAATACGCCGGGGCCGTCCCCGCGGTCAGCTGGAAGGTCATGGTCACGGCGGCGTCATCGGGGCCGGGGTTCTGCACCAGCACCCAGGTGTCGAAAGAACCGCCGGTATAGCCCTCGGCCAGGTACCAGGAGAAGGTCTGGAATTCGTAGACCACGGCGTCACTGTCGTCGTCATACCAGGTCACGTTGTATACCTCCGTGCCGGTGGCGGTGAAGGCGCTCCCCAGGCTGACCTCGAAAGCCCCTTGCCCGTTGCTCAGGGCCTCGTAGACCACCGGTGTGCCGTAGGGATCCATGGTCACCCTTATGGGGCGGTTGGCCGGGGCCGTCCCGGATACCACGTTGGCGGCGGGATCGCATTTGGCGCTGATATCCCGCACGATGACGCTACGCGCCCCGCCCATATTGGCCGCCACCGTCTCTCCGGGGACGATGTCGTGGTTCGAGAACCAGGCCTCGAAGAAGCCGTCCCCCAGCGTAGTGACGTTCCGGCTTGCCGTGCCGGCGGTCACCGTCATCGCGGTGCCGGGCTGGTAATAGCCCAGGACGTCGTTGTATTGGGGATATACCACCAAACCGGCCCCAGAGCCCGCGGCCACGTTCATCACGCGGTGCCCGTTGGGGTTGGTGGAGAACACGTAAGCGGCATCGCCTGCGCGCAGGTCAAGGCCGAAGGGTACCAGGTATGCTCCCCCGGGACCGGCACCAACCTGCTGCCGGGCCGCGCCGGGCGGTACATCCGCATAGTAGGTAGAAGGGGAGATGATGTTGATATCGACGGTATTGCCCGCAATGGCGAACCCGCTCACCCAGTTGTTGTTGAAGTCGATGTTGCCGGTGAGGGCACAGTCCACGGTCACCGGTGCTCCACTGGTGAGGTCGGTGACCCGCACCTGGTCGCCGGACTGGACGTCCCCGGCCGAGAGGTCGGCCTTGAACCAGCCGTCGGCCTGGGCTGTCTTCGTGACCGTCTGGATAACCGGTCCGCCCCTGATGAGCTCCACTTTGACGTTCGCGCCCGGGTTGGTGACGAAGCCCTCGACGGTATCGTAGGGGATGGCCACGCGCAGTCCCGCCTGCACGCCCTCGATGAGCGCGGCGGCGTCGAAGTCGCCTTCCGCCGCATCGTCCGGCCACGCTATCCCCCTATCCTCGAGGCGCTGTTGAGCCTCCTCGGGAGAGGCCGGGAGCCTCTTGAGCGGGTCGCGAGTTATCTCGTTCTGTGACGTCGCTTCCGCTACGGCCTCGCCGGTTGGCTGTGCCGAGGAGAGGATGGGCACCGCTATCAGGAAGGCCACGACCAGGACGGAGCAGCAGATATGGATCCCGAAGGTCTTTTTCAAATTAGTCGTGTTTCTAGTCATGTTTTTCACCTCCGCCCTTTACTGCAAGCGCCCTAGGCTGACGATGTTAGTGAGGTGCCAGATGTTGTAGTCTTTGCGCAGGGTCATCTGCGTCTTCTCGATGCGGCCACCTACACCCACAACGCGCCCGGTGAGCACGGTCTCGGTATCGGACGGATAAGCTACGCTGTCCACGATCATGTAATCCAGCCTGCCCTGGGCCACCTTGGAGAGGAATTCCTGCAGCTCGTTTATCTCGCGGGCCAGGTCCGCCTCGAAGGTGTCGGGGACCACGTAATTGGTGCCGCCCCCCAGGCTACCCGCGAGTTGGCGTATGGCGGCGATACGCCACTGCGATCCCTCGTACTTCAGGACCATGGTGCCGTCGCTCTTGGCCCCATCCGTGCTGGTGACGGTGAAATACATGTAGGAGGAGTTGGGGTCGCCCGCCGGCTGGTAATCGGTGGCGATGGCGTCCAGCCGCTTCACCTTGCCCTCCGCCAGGGCGATGAAGAAGTTCTGGTGGCGCTGTGTCTCACTGACGTAACGCTGGTCGGGGTTGTCGTAAGAACCACTCTCCCCCGAGGGCAGCGCCGCGGCCTCTACATCCGCTGCGGTCGCCTCTTCCTCACTCTCGACGTCCTCACCCGTAGCCTCGCCCACCCCGGTGGAATCCCCCTCCGTCACGGAAGATGCCTCTATGCCCGGGGAGGTGTCCTCTTCCTCCCCCTGCACCAGGTCAACGATCTTCCATGCGGCGAGGGCGAAGGTGGTGGAGGCCATCACTGCGATCAGCGCGATGATCAACACCTTTCGCACGTCTATCACCTCTCCCCCATGTCTCGTTACGGACACGTAAAAAACACGTACAGCTAAGCAAGCAGCTTTGAAACCTAATGTGCCTATGCGGTCTTTTAAAGCCTGATGTGCCCCTGTAGGTTCTTGTCTCCGGAACCGTCGTCTCTTGGAAGAGTAATCTTCCAGCCCTTAAGATAAACACTCCTGTAAATAAGCGTAAGCACAAATCATTATATACCCATATGCCCTGCTTGCAAACCTCTCTGGCAAGAAAATGGCTGGTTACGGTTCAAGCGCCCGAGCACACCACCCTAATACCCTCGGGAACCAGATGTATCCACACCTGGCCAGGCTCGATGATGATCTCCCCACCTTCTTCGCTCATAAAAACGGTGCGTTTGGAGGAGTTGTCCTTGCTCCAGGTGCCCCGATACACCTTTCCGTCCGTGCACACGATAGCTTCGCCCGAGCCCACTACCACCGCGTCCGGAGACAGGTCCCCGGCCATATCCCTTACCCCCGTATCCTCCAACTCCACGTACTGGATGATGACCGTGGTGGGCGCGACCCTCTTCCCCGACGACTTGTCCACATGCGGTGCCCCTCCCATAGATCTGAAGTAGCTCCCGGAGGCTGCGTCGAACTCGTAGGAGACGGAACAGCTACCCGGGTAACCCACCACCATCGACGAACAGGCCTCTGCCTCCGGGGGGTCCCCGAACGAGAAGAGATCTTCCCCCCAGTCGTGGGTTCCCAGCCCCTGCTGCGCGCAGTACTCCCGCAATAGAGAGGTGGAGGTGTACAGGTTATGGGGAGCCCTCCTGTCCCTGGTCCTGAAAAAGTAGTCCGCCGTCTCGTCCACGGCCTCCGAGACGTACTCGAGGGGGGAGTCCTTGACGATCTGCATCACCTCGGGGGAACCGCCGCTGATGGCGAACAAAGGATCCGTGCTGGCAAGTATGTCCACGTCCATGGGGCGGGCGCTCCTGACCGGCCCTATCTCGGATACCTCGCGGTCCAGGTATAGGGCTATGAACCGGGTGACGCCGCCCTCCACCAACTCCTCGTAGACCACCTCCGCCTGGTCCAGGCCGCTCTGAGGCCTGGCGCTGGGATGGTTTTCCACCTTCACCGCCAGGGCACGCTGCGTGGCGGAGCCGGCGACCGTGAGGGGAAGACCGCAAAGCGGCGAGGTAGTGCGTTCTTGCGGGGGCGCCGCCGCATCGTTGTCAGTGCAGGATGGCGCAGTGAAGAGCGAGACCGCCAGAACAGCCGCGAGCAGGATAAGCCCGGCAAGGCGCGATGCCGCTCGCATGAGGTCGACATTAGGGCGCCGGTGCGCCCCCTCGTTGCCTCTATTCATGCCCGCTTTCGTCTTCCTTGCCTCGTTCTCACCTTGTTTCCCGGTGTATTCCTCCCATTACTCCCGCGTACCTTCTATGGCGGGCTGTATCCCACCGAGTCGTGGGCCCAGGTCTTGTTGTTGCCGTACATGGCCCGCTCGGCGATCACCGGCTTGTCCGCCTCCACCTTGGTGGAGACGTCGAAGGAAGTGACGTAGGTGTTGGCCCGGAAGGAATAGCGGGAGTAGCCCGCGAGGTCCATCTCCGGCCCGGGGACGATGCCCTTCTCGGTCATGAAGGTCAGCTTGACGTGGGTCGCCTCCGCGTTGGGGTTCTGCACCAACACCCAGGTCTCGAAGTCCCCGCCCGTGCATCCCTCGGCCAGGTACCAGGTGGGACCGGGTGTGGTCACCCCGATGGAGTCGTGGGCCCAGGTCTTGTTGTTGCCGTACATGGCCCGCTCGGCGATCACCG
>CAYHAT010000046.1:7228-14059 GCA_964354675.1 uncultured Actinomycetota bacterium
CAACACCCAGGTCTCGAAGTCCCCGCCCGTGCATCCCTCGGCCAGGTACCAGGTGCTAACCCGCGCCACCACCGGCCCGGAGACCACGGTGAAGGACGCCCCGTTACTGCGGCCGGACGCCGTCTCCACCACCACGTTCCCGCTCTGCGCTCCGGCGGGGACGGTGCAGGTGATGGAGGTGTCGCTCCAGGAGGAGACGGCCGCCTTCTTCTCATTGTAGAAGATGACCGAGCTGCCCGCCTGCACGTTGCCGAAGTTGCCGCCGGTTATGGTTACCGTGATGCCCACTTCGCCCTGGCTCTTGGAAAGGGAGGTGATGACCGGCGCGTTTCTAGACAGCCCGATGTTGAGGTCGGTCACCGCAGGTGGTATGGTCACCTCCGGAGAGACGGTCGTCCCGTAGCTCGCCTTCTCGATCCTTACCCGGAACCTGCCGGGGTGCACGTCCCAACCGTATTTGCCCTGGTCATCGGTGTACTGGGGGTTGATCTGTTCGTACTCGCTCGCCGGCCACTCCTGCCAGGCGCCCCCGATATAGTACTGCAGGGTGGCCTTGGCGCCGGGGACCCTTTGCCCGGTCCCGGTGTCGTAGACGTATCCGGAGGGATCGACGAGGACGAGCTCGAGGAGGACCTGCGAGAAGTCCATCCCCTGATCGCCGTAGAGCAACTTGCCCTGCTGTACGCCTGGCGACCAGGACCAGCCGGACAAGTCGGCGGTGTAATAACCCTCGCCATCGGGGCCGGTGATGGGATAGGTGATCCCCTTGAACTGGAAGGACATGGAATCCGGCGCGGAGGTGAACTTCATCTTCACCTTGATCTCCGCCCCGGAGAAGGTCGAGAGATATATGACGCCCGTGTTCGGGTCCGCGCCGTGCCTTATACCGAACAGTTCGGCATGGTACTGCGTCAGCACCGCAAGCTCCTCAGGCGCTCCTACCACCACCGTGAGCAAACTAGATGGGTCGCTCTCCACCACCCCGTTTATCGCCGTGGCCTGGAACTCGTGCACGTCCGCGGCCAGGTTGACCGTTGTGTTCCAGTTGCCGTAGGGATTGACCCCGACATCCTGCGACAGGTCCCAGACCGTCTCGCCCTGCAGCCGGTGGTAGAGCTTGACCGTGCCGTTCGCCTCCGCCGTGCCGTGCAATGGCACATCGCCCGCCACCGCCGTGGCCGGCCCCATCAGGGTCGGAGCCTGGGGCTGATGCACTACCTCGAACCCGTCCTCCAGCATGCCGGCCTGGCCGTTGGGATTGATGACCACCACGTCCCAGGTTCCCGCTGCCTTGTCGATCAGGTTGAGGTCGCAGGTGAGGGACTCGGAGTCGATGAACTGCACGTTGCGGGCCTGGTTATCCGGCTGACCCTTCTTCACCAGGTAGACCTCGGGAGGGGTGGAGCCCTGCTGCACGAAACCGGCACCGAAGATATCCACGCCTTCTGAGTACTGGGTGTCCATGCCCTCCGCGGGCATCACCCACAGCACCTGGGGAGTACCCTCGGCGCTCAAGACCGCGTCTACGTCCTCCTCCTTCTCCCCGTAGGACAGGTCGATGACATCGGCGGAAGCCTCATCCGCCTGGTTGTCGTACCACTCGGCGGCGAACGGGGAACCCGGGTACAGCGTGAAGTACACTTTGTACTGCCCTTCCGCCAGGCCCGACCTCACGTAGTAGCCGTCCGGGTCGGTCGGGCACGGGTCGACCTCTCCCGTGCCGTCCTTGAAGAAGCGCACTACCACGTCGGGGATCCCCGCGCCGCCGGCATCGGTCACGCGCCCGGATATGACGCCGTACTCGCTCAGGTGGCAGTCGATGTTGCCGGTGTTGACCCTCTCATCGACGGTCACCGTGTCCGCCTCCGGGAACGAGCTCTTGCCGTCGTACCATATCGACTTATAGTTCTGGCCCGAGGAGGAGTTGAAGATGAGCCGGTACTTGCCGGGCAACAGGTCCTCGATGACGTAGGTGCCGTCGTTGCGGGTCACGCCGTAGCCGGCCCAATTCGATTGGTCGTTCTCGGGGTAGGCGTGCACGTATATCTCTCCCACGCCCGCGGGCTGGGCGTCGCTGGTCACCCGGCCGGAGATGGAGCCGGCATCGCCCAGCAGAGCGTCGATGTCTGGCGTATCGGATCCGGTGACCACCGCGACCGGGTCCGCGGAATCCTGGTCGTACTTGTTCCCGTACCATTCACCGGCGTAAGGAAGCTGCCCCGGGTCGAAGCGCACCGCGTAGTCGCCGGTGATCAGGCTGTTAAGGGTGTAGTCGCCGTTTTCGTCCGTGAGGGTGGTCCGGGCGTTGTCTCCATCCGGGGTGTAGGCGGTGACGGCGACCCCCGCGATACCGCCGGGCTTGGACAAGCTGGTGACCTGGCCGGATATGGAGCCCCCTACTGCCAGTTCCGCGTCGACGCCCGTTCTCGCTTCACCATCCTGCAGGTCGATTACACCGGCGGCCGCGAAGTCGGGCTGACCATCGAACCATTGCGCAGCGTAGTTCGTGTCGGGGGAGACGGGGGAGAAGCACACCTTGTAGTCATCCGGCCTGATATCTTGGAAGGAGTAGGTCCCATCCGGTTGCGTGGTCGCGTGCCCGACCCAGCTGCTGTCGTCGCCCGCGTTGTAGAGATAGACCTCTACCCCCTCTACGCCCCCGGGCGCGTCCCACCCCTTGACCGTCCCCGAGATAGAACCTGCCTTGTCCATGTGGGCGTCTATACCGGGTGTCTCGACTCCCTTGGTCACCAGCAGGGTGTCGCCCGAGGAGACATCGGGCTTTTCGTCGTAACACTCCTGCATGTAGCCAGCGCCCCAGTTAAAGAAAACCACCCGGTATTCCCCGGGGGAGAGGCCGGTTATCTCGTAATCGCCGTTGGGATCGGTCATAGAGGCCGGTTTGGCGGGGAACCACCAGTTGTATTGCTGATAGTAGGCATACACAGAGGTGTCGTCGAGGCCCAACGGAAAATCTTCGCTGGTCACCTTGCCGGTGATGGAGCCGCCCACCTCGAGCTGGACGTCGATGTCCGTGGCGGGTGCACCCTCCGCTACCGTCACCGGGTCGGCGGCGCCGTAGCCGGGCTGACCGTCGTACCACTGCGTGCAGTAGATACTGCTGTCCCCGGGCCAGAACTGGAGCTTGTACTGGCCCGCCGCACGGCCCGTGATCTGGTAGTTGCCGCTGGGATCGGTACTGACGTAGCCCGCTTGCGTCCAGTTATTATCCAGGTCGTATGCGGTGACTAGCACGCCGCTTACGCCCCCCGGCTCGGAGAGGCTGGTCACCTGGCCGGAGATGGAGGCCGTGTCGTCGAAATGCGCATCGATGTCTGCGGTCTCCGTGCCTCCCGACACCACGAACATGTCGGCCAGGCTGTGGGCCCCTTTGTCGTCGTACCACTTGGCGGAGCTGCCGGACGGCGGGTAGATCGTAAACCGCACCTTGTATTCCCCCGCCGGGACGTTAGCGATACTGTAGGTGCCGTCCGTTCCCGTCTGCACGCTGGTAAAATATCCTCCGATATAGGCTGCCCTGTTGAGGCTGACCCATGCTCCCAGCTCCCCGCCCGGATTGGAATCGCTGGTCACGCGGCCGGAGACGGAGCCGGTTCCCGCGAAGTAGCAGTCGATGCCATTGAGGGTCTGTCCTTCACTCAAGGTGAGCGGGTCCGCGGAGTCCAAGGCGTACTCATCGTCGTACCATTTGTCCACGTTGTTATACCCGACCCCGAACCTCACCTTGTACGTGCCGGGTTTTATGGATACGGAGTAATGCCCATCACTCTCGGTGAAGGCCCAGGCGACGTAGGCCCCCGCCGCATCGGTGATATGCACCGGCCAGCCGGAGAGCCCCTGCGGGCTGGATTCGCTGGTTAACCGGCCCTGGATACAGGCCTGCCTCTCGAGTTCCGCGTCTATACCGGTAGCATCGGAGCCCCAGGCCACGGATACGGTGTCACCCGTTTCACGGGATGGTTTATCGTCGTACCACTCCCCTGCGTAGTCCACGTCATGCTCCCGGTTGAAGGTGCTCGGGCTGAAGAAGACTTTGAAGTCGCCGCCCTCCAGGTGGTCGACGGTGTAGTAGCCGGAGGCATCCGCATTCGTCTGGCCTTCAAATGACCATCCGTCCGCGCTCCATACCTGGACCTGCGCGCCCGCGATGCCTGCGGGGTCGCCGCTGCCCGTCACCCGGCCGGAGATGGTGGCGTAGCGCTGCAGTTCGGCGTCGATGTCGGGCGTGTTCACCCCAGCCGTTACCGCCACCGGGTCGGCGTCGTCGAAGTCGAGCCAGCCGTTATAGAACTCGCCCCGGTAGTTCAGCGCGTCTTCGGGATCGGGGCCCCCGGCGTAGAACTCCACGAAGTAATCGCCGCTGGCGAGACCGCCGACGGTGTAAGCCCCGTCGGTCGCGGTGAGGGTGCCGCCCAGGAAGGCGTAGTGCTCGTCCAGGATGCGCACCTGTACCCCCGCGAGCCCGCCGGGAGCATCGCTGCCGGTCACGTTGCCCGAGATGGAACCGCCGTCAGACAGCGCCGCGTCGATGCCCGTTGCCCCCCCGCCGCGGGGCAGGGTGACGGCGCTGGCGGCGTAGAAGTCGGGCTGGCCGTCGTACCACTCGTCGAGCCAGTTCTGGCCCGAGGAATGGTTGAAGCAGACCTTGTAGTCCCCGGGCGGCAGGCCGGATATGGTGTAGGTGCCGTCGGGCTCGGTCTCCGCGAAGCCCGCCCAATAGGTGGGGTCGTCGGCATGGTAGGCGTGGACGAAAACCCCGCCCGCTCCGCCGCCGCCCCCGGTCACCGTGCCCTCGATGAAGGAGCAAGCCTCCAGTGTGGCATCGATGCCGGTGACGTCGCTGGCCACGGTGACGGGCATCGCGTCGAAGAAACTGTCCTTGTTATCGTAGAATTCGCCGGTGTAATCCTGTCCCAGCTCCTCGCGCACGTAGGTGGGGTCGAAGTACACGCGGTAATCGCCGGAGCGTATCCCCTTCACGGTGTAGACGCCGCCGGGGCCGGTGACCGCCGTTCCCACCAGGTGGAAGTATTGGTCGTGCACGTAGACGTCGATGTCCTCGAGGCCCCCGGGCGCGTCCCACCCCTCGACCGTTCCCGAGATGGAACCGCTTTCCAGCGACATGTTTATACCGGGGGTCTCCTCGCTGGCGACCACCGGCACCCCGTCGGCCTCCTCGATGGCGATCTTGTTCTCGTACCACTCGAAGGCGTAGGACCTGCCGTCGTTGGCGTTGGGATACCAGGGGTACGCATAGACGTATAGATCTCCCGTGGGCAGGTTGTTGACGCGGTACGAGCCGTTCGCGTCGGTTACGGCGCTGCTCAGGTAGTTCTTGTCCGCGTCGTAGACGAAGACATCGACGTTGGCGACCCCGCCCGGCTGCTCGGGGCTGATGATGGTCCCCGCTATCGCCCCGGTCACGAGATAGGCGTCTATGCCCGGCGTGTCCTGCTCCAGAAATACCTCCACGGGATCGGCGGAGGCGAAATCGGGCTGGTCGTCGTACCACTCGGCGCCGTAGGTCCTGTTCTGCGCGGTGCCGAAATATACACAGTACATGCCCCCGTCCAACCCCGCGATGGCATAGGTCCCATCCGGGGCGGTGAAGGCGCTCCCAGCGGCATTCTGGCCCTCGTCATAGGCGGTTACCAGCACGTTGGGGAGTCCGTCCGGGTGCAGCTCTCCCGTGACCCGCCCGGACAGGGAACCCCTCGCCTCCAGGATGGCGTTTATCCCGGCCGTGGTCTCGCCGGCCTCCACCGTGACGACGCCGGCGGAGGCGAAGTCGCGCACGTCGTCGAACCATTCCACGGCATAGGTGTTGTAGGGCAAGAATTTCACCTTGTAGTCGCCCGGAGCCAGCTGGTTAAACTGGTATGTACCGGCGCTTCCCGTTGTGACCTGAGAGACGACATTCACCGGGTCGCCGCTGGCGTAGGCGAAAACGCCGACGGATGGCACTCCACCCGGTTCCCTGGCGCTGATGACCTTTCCGGACAGAGAGCCCGGCACCTCCAGGACGG
This sequence comes from uncultured Actinomycetota bacterium, assembly GCA_964354675.1. GTDB lineage: Bacteria > Actinomycetota > Geothermincolia > Geothermincolales > RBG-13-55-18 > SURF-21. The sequence continues at coordinate 13,276 of CAYHAT010000046.1, forward strand.
CGTTTATATCCGCCGTGGTCTCTCCCGCGTTGACGGTGACCAGGCCGGCGGAGGCGAAGCTGCGCTTGTTTTCGTACCACTCGTCCATGTACCCGGTTCCAAAGCTGGAGAACCACACCTTGTAATCTCCGGGTGGGATGGCTGGGATCTCGTAATTCCCGTCCGGCCCGGTGAAGTAGTTATTGATACTGTTATAATCCTGGTCGTATGCATAAACCCAGATGTTCGGCACCCCGTCCGGTTGGGATGCGCTGGTAACTCTTCCGGATATCTTGCCGCCCTTCTCCAGCACGGCATCGATAGGGCTGGTGGTTGCGCCGGCTGTGCACGCCACCGGGTCGGCTTGCTCTAAGCGCCGTTCGTCGCTGTAGTATTCGGAGACGTAAACGCCCCCCATGGAGGGATCGAAATAGACCCGGGTGCTTCCCGCGGGTACCGCCGGGGTCAGGTAGGTGCCGTCGGATATCGTTGATGCGCTACCCAGCATATTAAAACCCGATGAGTCGTAGACATATACCCAGACGTCGGCCACACCGCCGGTCTCGTCCAGGCTCGTGACCGTGCCGGAGACTTTTCCACCCACCTCCAGGGTGGCGTCTATCCCCGTCTCCGCGGTTCCCTCGGTGACCTCAATTTCCGTCGCGGACATCTGATCGCGCTGGTTTAAGTACCATTCCCTCAAGTAGTAGCCGGCTTCCGGGGGCCTGAACTCCACTGTGTAGTCACCGCCCACGAGCCCCAGGAGGGCCCACTTGAGCTGCCCGCCCGACGAGGCCGCCAGGCC
>CAYHAT010000047.1:0-13982 GCA_964354675.1 uncultured Actinomycetota bacterium
CATCCATTTCCACATCGACGGCGGGCTTAATGCCTGGTATGTCGATCCGAAAGAGATCGTTGGCGGCAACCTGGATGGGGAAAACACGGACGGGACCATCGACCTAGAACTGGCATTGGAGTTCTATCCCCAGCGCCAGGCGCGGTGGGGTTCCATACTGACCCTTGCGACCTTCCTGGTAGTCCTGGGAATTGTCTTGGGAGGGCTTCTAAAGAGAGGGATGACGATATCGAAGAAGCGGCGTGCCGGCCAGGGGCATTGAGGCCGGCGCCGCGTTTATGGTTATCCCATTCCCTGTGATAACATTATCTCGTTGATACCCGCAAAAAGCCGGGCATTATGTTGGAAACAGGGGGCAATACATTACTTGAACAGCTCCGTCTTAAACCATATACATGAATGAGACCATCTTGTAGGGCTTGGCTTGCTCACAAGGCCCGCAATGGGGGCACCAACTCAGGCCAGTAAGTCGGTACGGGGATTGTGCAAGAGATACTAGGGCTCGGTGTATTGCCATGAAGATCGCCATGGTCACTATATATCCATATGAAGGGGCGACTGTCGCCAACGTCGGTGGGGTAGGCTGGCATACCAGGGCTCTGGTGAGGTCGCTGGCATCCCGAGACGGAGTTCAGGTGCTGGTCCTGGCGCAACAACTTGACGGGCTGGAGGAAGAAAAGGAGAACGGCGGGATACAGATAAGGAGATGCTGGCGCCCCGGCGCACTTTTCTTTCTCCCCCTCATCAGGGAGATAAGGAAAGCAAAGCCCGACCTGGTTCACCTGCAACACGAGCTATTCTTATATGGCAACATCTCCTCGGCGTTGATGTTCCCCGTATTTCTGGCTATGCTCAGGATCTTGGGGCAGAAGCTCGTAGTCACTATTCATGGGGTCTCTCACCCTGAAGATATAGATAAGGATTTTGTAAGCCTGGGCAGGATCAGTGTGCCCCCCGTTCTGGTCAAGTGCGTCTTATGGGTGCTCTTCAGGCTGATAGCGGAGCTTTCGCATTTTCAGATCGTGCATGATGAGGTCTTCAGGCGGATCATGATCTCAGGCTACGGGGCGAGAGCCGAGCGCTTGGTCGTTGTCCCGCTGCCATATCTCTCCGATCAGCCAAGGGTGCCGATGCGGAAGGAAGAGGCCCGGGAGGCTCTGGGGATCCGCAGCCCATCAGTCGCGCTCTTCTTCGGCTTTGTCTCCCTGTACAAGGGCGTTGAACTGTTGATAGAGGGTTTCGATCTTTTTCGAAGAGATCATCCCGACAGCCTCTTGATCATCGCTGGGGGACCCCATCCACGGCTTTGTGAAGAACCTGAATATATACATCATTACCAGAGCCTGAAAGACAGCGCGATCGCTATATTAGGGGAAAACCTGCTTTGGAAGGGATTCGTGCCGGAAGACGAGATTGAGCAGGTCTTCGGGGCCGCCGACCTGTGCGTATTACCCTACGTAAAGATGCTCTCCTGCAGTGGTGCAGCCATGCACGCCATGGCTATGGGAGTGCCCGTCCTGGTATCGGAAGCACTCTCGCCGCTTTTCCTGGATGGTTACGGAAGCTTCGCAGCTTCAGCCGAGAACCTATGCGCTGCATTGAGTGAGTTCTTCTTCGAGCGAGGTCGGCAGGACAGGAGTGTGCCTGAAAACATGAACGAGTTTCAACCCAGCAACGTATCGGGGTTGACCCATAAGCTATATGCGACGTTATGCGGAAGACCTTAGACAAGTTTAAAGCATGACAGGCATGTAGTAGACAGCGAGGAGGGAGCCCCTTGTATCACTTCAATCCCGGCAGGGCTTTCGGGCTTTGAGAACCAGGAAAGCTGCGTGGCGGGGGTCCGATCTTGCGAGGTAACGGGCGAGCCTGCCACCGAGCGGGAAATAACCAGCCCCGCGGATATCCTCGACGTCAAAGCCATATGTTGACACGATGTCTCTCAGGCCGCGATAAGATAGAACACGTATATGTTGCCTATACTTCGCTTCGGCCGGTTCGCCGACATGCAGGCCCAATGGATTGCCGACCTGCCAGGTTCGCTCGCTGATATTGGTTAGCGAGAATGGCTGCCACCCCAAGACCAGGGCGAATATGTTATGCCAGCTGGACAGGTTCTCCGTAGCAATAACAATGCATCCACCTGGCTTTAACATACGCAAGGCCTCTCTCAAGAGGTTATCGGTATCATGGACGTGCTCTATCAGCTGGTTCGCTGAGATGGCATCCGCGAGCTCATCCCCAAGTGGTATGCCTCGGTTTAGATCCCCGACCGTGACTGCGATACCGATCCGTGAAGCTTGGGAGGCCAGCTCCGGGTCGATCTCTATGCCCATGACCTCGAGCGCAGATATCGAATCCGCGATACGCCTGGTGAGGGTACCATCAGAACAGCCCAGGTCCAGGAATGTCTGGATCCCCTTATCTAGCATGGAAACAAGGAGCTCGTCGTTCCTGGCCTTTGCCTCCCGAAATATGTCTTCGAGATAATTCCTTAAGTAGCCCATACTCATCCCGGATATTCAACGCGGTACGAGGGATCCCTCTGCAGGATATCGATCATAGCGCTATTTGCCACTGCATCAACCGATACTTTCCATGTCCGCTCCCGATGCCACCATTCTAGCATTCCAAGGGCAGGTTAGCTCACATAAAGTAGGCATTGGTGGGTCGCAACGGATGAGAAGACCTGCTCTAACTCAGGTTTTTTATAAGATCATCCAGCCCTCTCCAGCAGATACCCTTTGAAAAGCCCCAGGAATCCCTTTTTCTTCCTGATGTCGAATCCGCAATCCTCGAATACGGCGATGACCTCGAAGTACCTCATCTTGTGAGTTGGTTCACGATGAAACCCCGTTCCCAGGTTGTATAGGAGATTCTCGCTGGGCAGGTTCAGCAGGTACCTCGAGGCGTTATTAGACTGGATGATCTCTCTGGCCTCTTCACGGGTGAAATGCTCGAAAACGTCGATCGCACATATCAATTCAATATCGACATCCGGCATTTCCCTGGATACATCGAGGGCAAGATCCGCTCCCAAGGCTTGGTTGTAAAAATCCAGGAGTGAGATCTCTTTCTGTAATATCCTAGCGATGAGGTCTACACTCAATACTCTCTTGTATCCCAGCGAAAGCAGAAGAATCGAGAACAGACATTGCCCCGCTCCAAAATCGACTATGGCTGCATCTTCGTCAAGATCGTATGGAAAGATCTTTAGGAGGTTGAGCAGCCTCCTGTAATAAATGGATCGTTTTAAGAGATTAGGAGAGGTGTAGGGTCTAACATCCATCCCGTTCTTACGGTAAAAGATCTGAGAGATTCTTTTGAGTGTCTTAAACCCTTGCTTAATACGCTTTTCCATAGCGTATTCAATTATATGCTCATAATATTTTGCGTGTCTCGATATGCGGTTGGCCAGCTCGAGGCCGCGATCTTTTTCCTGGCTGTTACCGATGGAGGCTAGATCCAATCGGGCTTGGGCCTACTCTTGGGCAATACCGGGGGTGGGGGTTTTTCCGGCAGGTAATTGAGGATCCGCCACCTCGATTCGCCGAAGCGTGGCTGGGCCACGTAACGGTCGATCACCAGGGTCAGCAGGTTCCAGTTGAGGATGGCCAGGGCCACCCCCTCGGCATGGATACCCGCCACTCGAATGGCAGCTATGGTGATGCCGATGCCCACCGCATATATCCACTTACCCCGGTTGGTCATGGGACTGGTCACCCAGTCGGTGGCCATGAAGAAGGCCCCGAGGAACAGCGCTCCGCTCATAAGCTGGTAGAGGGGGGAGTTCCAGGCTACGAGGTTGATCAGGGTGAAGGCTCCGAGGATACCGACGGGGATGCGCCAGTTGATCGTCCCGCGCCAGATCAGGTAGAGGCCGCCCAGCAGCAGGGCCAGTACCGACACCTCGCCGATGGACCCGCTCTTAAGCCCCAGAAAGAGCGAGAGCAGGCTGGGCCTCCCGCCCGAGGTGAACCAGGTGGCCCCCACCGGCGTAGCACCGGCCACCGCATCGGTGAGCTTCCCGGCGCTCAAGAGGGAGAGAGGAGTGGCGGCGCTTACCGCGTCCAGCCTCACCCCCGCCAGGGTCTGGTAAGCGACGGTCCCGGCAGTCCGGTTGATCACGTTGGTGGTCACGGGAGTGAAGAAGCCCGCCTGCTTCCAGAAAAAAGGCTTCACGTAGCGGGCCGTGTATATGGCGAGAGGCGTGAACATCAGGATGACCCTGGCCAGCAGGGCTGGGTTGAAGATGTTCTTGCCCAGGCCGCCGAAGAGTTCCTTGGCCACCGCCACGGCGATGAAGGCACCGATCGCCACCACCCACAGGGGCGTGGTGGGGGGAAGCAGGAACGCGAAGAGCAGGCCGGTGACCATGGCGCTCAGGTCGTAAAGGGTCACCTTGCGGCGCATGAGTTTGCGCATCAACACCTCGGAGAGGGCGGCGACAACGAGGCTGACCGAGACGATATAGATGACGTTCATGCCGAAGACCAGTATGGCCATGGCCAGTGCGGGCAGCAGCGCGACGAGCACATGCAGCATGGCGCGGTTGATCGTTGCACCCTCCTTGTGCAGATGCGGCGGTGCTGCGACTCTCGTAACTTCAGCCGACAATACCTTCACCGCTTCTCCCCCGAATCCTGAATCCTTATTCCGCAAAACTTGCAGTTTATCTCCTCCGGCTTTTTCCGCTGAGATCAGGCTTTAATACTCCTTGCACCTGCGGCGGTTGCATACGCTGAACCCGAAAAAAGTCATCCCTAACAGCCCGATGGGCGCAATGAGTAAGAACAGGTTGAGCGTTTCCTCTTCTTCATCCTCATCATCTTTGCCTTCCGGCGTAGGCGATGGCGTTGTCCCTGGAGCCGGAGTGGGTGTTGGACCAGTGACTGTATCCGGAGGAGTCACCGGCGTGGGTGATGGAGTGTTGGGAGCGGGTGAAGCGCCCGTGTTAACATCCGGTGCCTGAGACGGTCCGGTATAAGAGCCCGAGCCTCCATTAGGAGTAGCAGCAGTAACGCTGTCGGCACCGGGGCTTGAACCAGGCTGGGGACTGGCAGCGGTAACGCCATCGGCGGAATATCCCTCCTGCGATGTGATAGAAGGCGACGAGGTCGCATCAACGCCTGTCTCAGTCGCACCCCCGTGATAGCGACCTCCAAGGGAGAAACCCAAGGTGACCGCAACGATCACGGCATATACGAGAAGGCCTATGATGAATTTTCCGTTCGTTATATTTTTCATCTCACCCCCCTGCCTCCTTTTTATGTATAATTCTCGTGCCCAGCCAACCTTCCGTGAATGATTTACATCAATCGCATCAATCGTCAGCGGGTCATTGCCCGTTTATCGATAAGCTATAATGTGCTTTACAAATGAGCTTTATCGAGAATGCCGGGAATTAAAGGGGGGATCACCATCAACGACACCGCTATCCTTGTAGAGGGCCTTTACAAGGCCTACGGAGAGGTCGAGGCTCTCAAGGGCGTCGACTTCGATGTGCCGGCGGGAACCGTCTTCGGGCTGCTCGGGCCGAACGGTGCCGGCAAGACGACCATCGTGCGCATACTGAGCACGATCCTTCTTCCCGACAGCGGACGGGCAGAGGTGATGGGCTACAATGTTGTCAATGATGCCGCTGAAGTCCGTTATAAGATCGGACTCGCGGGCCAGTACGCAGCCGTCGACCCCAACCTCACCGGCCGGGAAAACCTTTCCTTGATCGGTCGCCTCGCCCAGATGCCGAGGAAGATGGTAGGGCAGCGTGCAGACGAGTTGCTCGAACGTTTCGGTCTCACCGAAGCCGCTTCCAGGCCGCTTCGCACTTATTCGGGCGGGATGCGTCGGCGCCTTGACGTCGCCGCCGCGCTCGTCCAGAGGCCCCCCGTGCTGCTTATGGACGAACCCACGACCGGCCTCGACATCCAAAGCCGGAGCGAGTTGTGGGAGGTGACCCGCGAGCTGGTAGCGGAGGGTTCCACCGTACTGCTCACCACCCAGTACCTGGAGGAGGCCGACCAGCTGGCGGACCGCATCGCCGTAGTGGATCGCGGGCGGGTGGTGGCCAACGACACCGCGACCGCCCTCAAGGCCCGCCTGGGAAGCACCACCATAGAGCTGGGTATGGAGAGCGAGGATGCGGGGATACGCACGGAGAAGCTCATCTCGAGCCTTTTCTCCGACCTCACCGAACGTGATGGCGATATGGTTCGCCTGACCTCCAGTCAGGGGCCGCTTGTGCTTATCGACGTGCTGCGCTCCCTCGAGGGAGAGGGCCTCAGCCCCGTAAGCCTCTCGGTCAGGGAGCCCACCCTCGACGAGGTCTTCCTGGTACTCACGGGCGAACATTGTCACGCCGGCGATCTTGTACATGGGGAGGTGATCTGTGATGGAGACTAGCCCAACCTTCGACGCAAACGAAGTGCCCAGCCGTCCGAACAGGATGGTCGGTCTGGCGAGAGACACCATGGCCATCGCCCATCGCAATCTCATCGATCTCGTACGGGTTCCGCAGCTGCTCGTGTTTACCTTGCTCCAGCCCATCATCTTTGTGATCATATTCCGTTACGTTTTCGGGGGCGCGATATACAGCCCCCCCGGCGTTCCCTACGTCAATTACCTGATGCCAGGGATATTCGTCCAGACGGTTGTTTTCGGTTCCATCACCACGGGCGTGAGCATGGCCACCGACCTCAAGAGCGGGCTGATCGAGCGCTTCCTGTCCCTGCCTATGACCCGGACCGCGGTGATAGCCGGCCGTACCTTATCCGACATAGCGCGCATGGTCCTCGTCATAACGCTCATCGTCATCGTAGGTTTCGCCGTAGGGTTCCGGGTCCAGACCAATGCCCTTGCCTTTTTCGCGGGACTGTTGCTCGTGCTGCTGTTCGCATATGCACTCTTGTGGGTCTTCGTCTTCGTGGGATTGGCGGTCCGCGACCCCGAGAGCGCGCAAGCTGCCTCTTTCCCGGTCATCGCCCCTCTCGTGTTCGCATCATCAGCCCTGGTGCCCGTCAGCACCATGCCGTCATGGCTGCAGGGTTTCGCGACATATCAGCCGGTATCGGCAACCGCATCGGCGGTCCGCGCGCTATGTATCGGAGGGCCCACGACTTCATACGTGCTGCAGAGCGTCGCCTGGTGCATCGGCATTCTCGCCGTCTTCATCCCCCTGTCCCTCTGGCGTTACCGTCATGCGGTGTAAGGACAGGGTCTGCAGCAGGCATGGCAAGCGAGATATGGGATAGGCCGGCCCGGCATCCGGAGGTCAGTCTGAGTGGTGCCGGGAACCCACACTCTTTAAGAGGTCGGATATCGGTGGCTCTAACCGCCTTCGTTCAGGAACCCGCGTGCTTCTCGAACTCCTCGCGGTAGGACCTAAGGCCTTCCGCGAGACTCATCTCCGGCTCGATCCTGTGCAGATGGTAGCCCAGGCCCGAGACGTCGATCTCGTCCGCGGGGGTCCCCCTTGCATGCTCCAAGGCCAGGAGAAAACCGCCATCGGAGGTCGTCTCGGTCACGGCGCTGCCACCGTCATCGGCCACGTAGTAGACATCTCGGGAAGGACTCAGGCTGGCGAGCAGCAGCCTGAAGAGCGGGTCTGAGGCCGCCCCCGCCGAGACTACCACCGGCCTGTCCCCACCACCCCCCGCGAGCTCGATGGCAGCGGTCGCCATTATCGACGCCTGAAGGTTCAACGCGATGTAGGCGAGCTCGCCTTTCCCGTCGCGGCATATCTTCTCTATGCCGTACACCTCGGAGACGGATCCAGGGTAAGGGCCGATTCCTGCTGCCACGCCCGGGGTGATAAAAATATCCCGTTCGGACAGGACCAGCTCGAGAGTATGCGGTTCATATGCGCCGACCGTAAGGTGTTCGAGCCCCAGTTCCCGCAGGAGTACCCCTTTCCCCGTGGGACTATCTCCGGCGTAATGCTGGAACTCGATCCCCGTGGGCGCTGATGCGGTCAACACCGGGTTGCCGTAAAGGTCTCCCTGGTACATCACGTTCTTTCCAAAACCCTCTTCGGGCAGCGCAAGCGGGACCGCTCCTCCTATCAACCTCGCCATGCCCCAGCTTCCCGCCTGGAAATGGATGAATCCACGTTCCCCGCATGCCTGCCGGAACGCGGCGATGACCGGGAGGTCCGCGATGGTGGAGTCGTGCCCCCCGTGCAGGACGAGGGTGTTCGCGTCCAGGCCGTATGCGGCCGCGGCCATCTCGCCGGCGCGATCGAACGTCGTGCTGCTGCTGGTGGGGGCTGCGGGCATCAAGCCCCCGATGAGCCGTTTCCCCGTCTTATCCTTCACGAAGCTGTCGATCTCTTTGGCCAGCGGGGACCACTGCCCATCCTTCCACAACCCCGTATGGCACATGAGGTAGGTGAGCTCGAGTCCACTGCGAGCGGGAGAAGAGCTGCCGGCACAGGCCAGCCTGGCCATGATCTCGGGGCCGAAGACGAACGAGCCGGCCGTTCGGACCAGTTCGGGGTATTCGTTGGCAAGAGATACGATGGTCCTGCCCGGGACGGCGTAGCCGGTGAAGTTGGGCGGCAGGCCGTAGGCACGGTAGCGTTCCAAGGGGCTGGCCATGCCGTCGAAGAGCGCATCCGTCTCGGCACTGGCGGCGTTGATGTAGGAGATGACCCCGCCCCGGCGCGCTTCGCCGGCTATATCCTCGATCTCTCTCGGCAGCAATACGCCACTCTCGTCCAGCAGCGCACACGTGGCCCCCCTGGCTACCGGCACGATGACGCAGATGTCCTTTACCCGCTCGAAACCGTGCAGCTGTTGCAGGAAGTGCTCGACGGCGTTGGGGATGTCGAACCACAGCCGCCCGTCCTTGTCCACGATGAGCTGGCTGGGCCGGCTCCACCCCTCGCGTCTTTCCAGCCTGCGCATGCTTGCGAGCTCGTAGATGTCCAGGCGCGAATTCGTAAGCCCGTCGGTGATGACCGCGGCGAGATCTCCTTCATGCTCGTTCCCGTATTCTTTTGTTCTCTCGACTCCGCTCATTCTGTTGCACCCGCTTTATCCAAGCCGGCAACCCGCCTTTTACGGTATCTCCCCCAACCGCGACGACTTGAAACCTCACATCGAAGGCCTGGCCTCTTTCACGGGACATGGACCTTCACCGTAACCCCTCGCTGGCTGGTGTTACAGCTAAAGGTTCCGCCGATCAGCGCTGCCCGCTCCCGCATATTCGCCAACCCCAGATGGGCCTTACCGTCATCGGTGTGGGAAGCGTCGAAACCACCTCCGTCGTCGTTGATCACCAGGTCGATCCCATTATCGGCCAGGCTCAGGCACACCAGGGCCTCCTTCGCACCGGAATGTTTAACGGCATTGCGGAGTGCCTCCTGCGCTATGCGGTAAAGATTGAGCTTGACCTCACCGGGCAGGTCGCCCTCGCTCCCGATGGTCACCAACTTGAGATCCACGGGGGAGTCAGCGTTCATCTTCTTAACGAGGGTTTTCAGCGCGGCCGCCAGACCCAGTTTATCGATGACGGGCGGGTGCAGGGCGCAGGACAGTTCGAGGACGCGTCTGATCGCCTGGTCTATGGAGTCGGTCGCGGACGCGATAGCATCCTTTACTCCCTGTTTCTGACCGGCCTCACCTGCGGCTGCCTCCAGTTCCGCCAAGGCGTTGGAGAGGTTCTGCACGGCATCGTTATGCAGGCTCCAGGCAATGGCGGCCATCTCCCGCTCCTGTATCTCGACGACAGCCCGCAGGGGCGCCGCAGCGCCGACCTTCTCCTGCTCCTGCTCCCGGGAGAGCCCGAAGAGAAGATACCGCTCGTAGCTTATCTCCGCGGAGACGAGCAGGTCCGCCTCGGCCATACTCGAGTACCGGTGCGATGATCCCATCTCTCTTACTGGCAGTCTCTCTACCATGATCGACACCCCCTTGCTTGCAACCACTTCCTATTTCCTCACTTGGTCCTCTTATCGCATACCGCATGCATGCGGTACTCGCTCAGGCTTTGTTCTTCCTATCCATCTGCGCCGACTCGTACCTGTTCTGGAACTCGAAGATAAACCCGTTCAGGCTCTTCATGCCATCCGACCAGAAGCCCAGGTCCTCCCACCCCTTAGCGGTAAGGCGGTAGACTTTTCTCGCCGGACCCCGGCCTTCCTCCACCACCTGGTCGGAGACGGCCAGCTTCTCGCTCTCGAGGTCGCGCAGGAACCTGTAAACGATAGCCGATGGGAGACGCTTGTCGGCAACCCCTAGCTCTATAAGCCTCTCCCGAAGGGCATACCCATGTGAAGGTTCCTCCGCGAGGAGCAACAGGATGCTGGGGCGCAGGAACTTCCGGGACATGAAATACTTCTCAAGGTCCCGAGTGCGCTGCGTCCCTTGTGCAGGTTTCCTGCTACTGGTCTTGGACATCTCGGCCCCCTTCCCATCTTAGTGACAGTTTATCTATAAAAACAATATATCACTATAAACTATTTGTCAATATAAACATTGCAAAGCTGTTATTCCGTATGTCATAAGTTCTTTCTTGACGCTCTGGCACATGTCGTGTCCCAGCAGTATGGTCGCCACCGTAATCCAGCAAGTGGCGATGAGGCCAGTGGTCTCAATGCTCTACCTTCGAGCCGGCCGGGTTGACCCTCGATAAGCCCTCAACATGATGCCCTGTCATATAATTAATCCAAGCCCGCCGGTTGCGTGGCTCTGGAAGAAAGGAAGCGATGAAACACCTCCGGCCCTCGATCTCTACGCTAGCTGCTCTCCTTGTCGTAATAGGCATGTTGATGCCGATCGGCTGCGGTGCAGGCTCCGATACAGGAGACGAGGCGGGGATTACTCGGGATACGGAGGATGTCACCAGCACCAATGGCTCAGGCGGAGGGGGGCGGCAGGAAGCGAGCCATGTCTTCGACGCGTCCCGTGCTATGGAACACGTAAAGCAACTCTCGGTGGGGATAGGGCCCAGGCCGGCCGGGAGCGAGGGGGAATCCGAGGCCGCGTCATATATTGAGGGTGCCTTTGCCGGCAGCGGCTACGAGGATATTGTGGAGCAGGCCTTCCCCGCGGTCGACGATAACATCAGTCGCAATATCTACGTAGAGGACATAGGCACGCGGCCCGAATGGGTGGTGATCGTCGGCGCTCATTACGATTCCGCGGGCGGGACCGGGAGCCCGGGAGCCAATGACAACGCGAGCGGGGTAGGGGTCATACTCGAGCTGGCCCGGGTCTTCCGTGATATCGACAACGTGCCTACTTTGCTCTTCGTCGCCTTTGCCTCGGAGGAGATCCCGGAGGGCTACGACGAGGACGAGGTGGGTTACGGATCGGACTACATGGCGGAGCATCTCCAGGAGATAGAAGGCGAGGTCATCGGGATGGTCAACGCGGACACGGGGGGGGTGGCGGACGCCCTGGACGCCAACGCCACCATGGATGCGCCCGCCATACTGACCTGGCTTTTTGCGACCCTCACCGGGATCATTGGCGTGGAGGTCACGGTGGTCAAGGAGCCGGGATGGAGCGATAACGCGGTTTTCGAGGAACGGGGCATACCCTCTCTATATATAGAATGGGTCACGGACCTCAACTACCATTCACCCGGGGATTCCTACGACAGGATCGACGAGGGACTGGTCGAGCAGAGCGGATGCCTTCTCGAGGGCTTCCTGGAGACGATGAACGCGGATCTCTGCCGCATGCTCGAGCAAGTGCAGGACTGATCGTTCCCCGCGGAAACGTTTTTCGCTGCTAGCGCCCCCTGCACGTCATCATGAGCGTAGGCGAAGCGATCTCGTGCGGATACTGCTCAACATCCTGAGGAGATCGCCGCGTCGCTGCGCTCCTCGCAATGTCGGCGCGGGCTTTTACTCGCCGCTGGACCTGAAGATGCCCGGGCCCAAGCCGTCTCGCCTTGCTCGAATCCTCCGGGGACAATCTATAATAGATCAAGGCCAGTTGAAGACCTGGGAGAGGAGGAGCCGTGATCGAGAACCTGACGAGCGAACAGTTGGAGGCCATACTGGATTCCCTGCCCATGAACTTTATCTTCGTGGACGAGAACGAGCGCCTTATCTACAGGAACAAGGACGCCGAGCGCCGCAGCTCCGGCGCCCCCTCGGATATCTTCGGCAAGGACATACGAGGCTGCCACAAGGAGTCCAGCCTGCCGCGCCTGGAGCAGATGGTATCCGACTTCAAGAGCGGCGCAAAGGACGAGGACGAGTTCTGGCTGATGGGACTCGACCGCAAGATCCTCAACCGCTTCCTGGCCGTGCGCAACCCGGATGGGAAATACCTGGGCATGATCGAGTACCTGCTCGACTTCACGGCCATGGAGGAGCTGGCGGAGGCGAAGAAGGACTCCTACGCGCGCTGGCCGGAAAAACCTCTCGAAGCGTAAGCATTGCGAAGAAATAAGCCGGAGAACCCAAAGAGGCCGTAAAACCAACTGGTCAGCTTCCGTGATCCAGGAACCAGTGGATGCGTGGCCTGTTCCAAAGAAAGAACCCGGCGGCCCTTTACAGGCCGCCGGGCCAGATTCACGTTTGGAAAATCCTAGTAACGGTACGAACCCCGCGACTCGGTATTCCGAGGCTTGGCTTCACTGACGTTAAGGGCGCGTCCATCCATCTCCTTGCCGTGCAATGAGCTGATAGCGGATTTCGCTTCCGTATCGTTGGTCATCTCTACAAAACCAAAGCCCTTAGACCTGTTGGTATTGCGATCCATGATCACGTCGGCTGACTCCACGTTGCCGTACTCCTCGAAGGTTTTCCACAGGTCCTCGGAACTCATTGAGTAACTCAAATTTCCTGCGTATATCTTCATCTTCTCTTCACCTCCTTTGCTGCTCAAAAAAATCCCGAGGATACCGTCTCCTCGGGACAAGTACCGAACCTACCTAGAAAAAACTGTACGGTAAAAGAATATCAGATAGCCGCCATTAAAGCAATGCGGATAACGCAACACTTTGGGGTCAGGCCTCAAAACTTGCAGTTACCTTCAACGCAACACTTTGGGGTCAGACCTCAAAACTTGCAGTTCCTTCGATGAAGAACCGATAATCCTACAAATCCAAGAAGGATTGAGGTGGAGATACCTTGCAATCTCTCTTTGCGTGTATCCATATTTTACATGTGCCTCCAATATCCTTTGGTTTCGATCATCATTTCTAAGAGCGTTGTCACCAAAGATTGCGAGGAGTTCGGGACGTCCCGCGAATCGTTCCTTTTTTCGGATCCCCTTGCTGCTCTTAATCCCACCTATGCGCTCCTGGATCTGTTGGGCGAACTCCTCGTCCCCCAGTATCAAGCTACCGTGCAGGTTAGACCATATGTCTATTCCCCAACCCGCCAATACGAAAGTCTTATACTCATCCGCATCGTTCCTCCCCGGCTGAGAGAAAAGAGATAGAACATAGGATGTGTCGAGAAACGACGCAGCTTTCCTCCTGTTAAGGATATCGAGATAACTGCTCCATTTATAATGAGCCGGATCTTCGACCATACCGGCCCTTACTGGATTCAGAACGATGTAGCGACAGACCTCCAGAAGGTATTCCTCTTTGTCCACGATTACAGCATGGTATCGGCCTTGCAGGAGATGCCCCACCCTCTCATGGCGCTCGTTATGTTTTTGAGCATAGACACTGTTAAGAAGATGCATGCCGCGAGAGAGATTGGCCTTTGGTGTTTCAATCAATAGGTGATAGTGGTTGTTCATCAAACAATACGAATAGCAGTTCCATTCATACTCTTTGACTACCTTGCTTAGGAGTCTCAAGAATAGGGATCTGTCTTCGTCGTCAAGGAAGACGACTTGTCTTGCATTACCCCGGCTGGTGATATGGTAAAGCGCCCCCGGGTATTCGATTCTAAGTGGTCGAGCCATTTGGATCGAAGGGTATGGGTTGTCTGTCCTTAAGCACCTTATATAGAAAACATATATGGTTCTTCTCCGAGAAGTGTGGGTAGCGAGAGATGATAACCGGGCAAC
>CAYHAT010000048.1:0-12342 GCA_964354675.1 uncultured Actinomycetota bacterium
CGGGGATCGTAGAGGTAGATCTCCTCGCAGTGGGACCACATGTTGTTCTCGTAGATGACCATGAACGGGTTGTCGGCCAGGTCGTCCAGTATCAGCCCTCTGTCGATCCACTTACGCTTAATCTCCTCCCCCGCCTCCGCCCAGTCGAGCTGGGTGTCCCAGGTATCGTTGCGGCCGAGAGCGGTCCCGAAGAGCCCGCCGCGGCGGAACGTGAGGGGAACGGCGGTCACCCGGATGAAGTTCATGATGAACATGGAGATGATAGGCTCGGCATACTGCATCCCCAGGGATACGCCGTCGTGATCCGCGATTATCCGGGCGAGGACCGCTTCCTGGAAGGCGAGCTCCTCCTTGGAATCGGCCGCCAGGACCATGATGATGCCCCACTTGAGGACCCTGGAGAGCACCTCACGCAGCACCGAGGTGCGTGCTATCTTGGCCAGCAGGTGCGGGGTGGCGAAATTCATGAAGGCGGTGCTCGAGGTGCGGCTGGCCAGGTAGCCTATCTCGGCCTCGCCTATCTTGTAGGTGGCGTCGGCAATCCTGGCGCGGTCGGGAAAGAAGAAGAGGTGGTAACGGATATTCTCGGGCACAAGGGACTTGGCGTCCAGCAGCATGCCCTGCGTCTCCACCCACGGAGGACCCTGCCAGTTATAGAGCTTGAGGGCACATGCGGTGAACACTCCCAGGCCGGAAAGGGCGCCGATGGAACCGCGCATGAGGCCTCGCAGAGAGGGTCCCGGACCGTCGCCGCAAGACCAGCCCAGGCCGGAACCGGGTGTCCCTACCCGGAGCACCTCGCCGTCGGGCAGGACCCACTCCACGCCCAGCACGTTGCGTGAGCTGTAGCTCATGTAGATGCCGTCCCATCCCACCCCCGCGAAGGAGGTGGCGCTGGCCAGAGGGGAGCAGGCCGGGCCCGCCCCGATGATGTGGGTGTTCAGGCCCAGCTTGAAGGTCTCGGCCTGGAGCTGGGCGCCGCACACGTAGGGCTCCACCACCGCGTACATGTTGTTCTCATCTATCTCCAGTATGCGGTTCATGCGCCGCAGGTCTATCTGTACTACGTTATCGGAGGTGGGCCCGCCGTAGACCCCCCACCCGGTGGAGAAGGCTTTGAACTTGAGACCGTGCTTGTTGCAGGCCCGCACTACCTCCTGTACCTCCTCCGTGCACGAGGGCAGGGCAACCGCCACCGGGCGCCGTACCCACTTCGTGGGATCGTCGTTGATCATGGGTTGCCAGGCGTAGCCGTCCAGGATCGCGGGCTCCCGGGAGACGTTCTCCTCCCCCACTGCAGATTCCAGGTCCCTATAAGCCTCGTCCGAGATCATCCCATGACCTCCAGCATGATACCGGTTACGTCCCTCTCGAGGGTTCTACGGCCCATCATTGCGATTCTATTATAATGTTATGGAAGGTCGGGGAATAAACATCTAGTGAGGCGCCGATGTTAAAATGTCCTCGCCTCTATCCAGAGGAAACGATGGGCGTATGGGCATATGTCCGATGGGAGGAGATGATGAGCGGGAGTCAGGAACACGGGCAAGGCATTGACTGGAACGGCGTAGTCGCGGCGCAGGGCGAGGAGCGCGAACGGCTTATCGGGGAACTCGTATCCGGCATGTCCCTGGACGAGAAGATCAGGGAGATGGCGGGCACGACGAACCCCCTGAAGCTTGCCGTCATGCTCTTCCGTTATAACCAGTACCCCTTCTGGGCGGGGGGGAACAAGCGTCTCGGCATCCCTCCCCTGAGATTCACCGACGGGCCGCGCGGCGTGGCCCTCGACCACTCCACCTGCTTCCCGATCTCCATGGCACGAGGGGCGACCTGGGACAGTAAGCTGGAGGAGCGCATCGGCGAGGCGATGGGCATCGAGGCGAGGGCGCAGGGCTCCGACTTCTTCGGGGGGGTGTGCATCAACCTGCCGCGCCACCCGGGATGGGGCAGGGCCCAGGAGACCTTCGGCGAAGATCCCTATCTCCTGGGTGAGATGGGCGCCGCCATGGTGAAGGGATTACAGAAACATGTCATGGCCTGCGCTAAGCACTACGCCTGCAACAGCATCGAGGAGGCACGCTTTTACGTGGACGTGCGCTTGGGAGAGCGCACCTTGCGTGAGGTCTACCTCCCCCACTTCAAACGTTGCGTGGACGAGGGCGTGGCCGCCATCATGAGCGCTTACAACCGCGTGAACGGGGAGTACTGCGCTCATAACTCTCACCTGCTGCGCGATATCCTCAAGAGCGACTGGGGGTTCGAAGGCCTGGTGATGTCCGACTTCATCTGGGGTACCCGGGACGCGGAAAAGGCGGCCCTGGGAGGGTTGGACATAGAGATGCCCAACCGCCGCTATTTCGGCCGCAGGCTTAAGAGGGCTGTCGTGAAAGCAAGGGTACCGGAGGCGGTCGTCGACGAGGCGGTGACCAGGATCCTCAGGACCAAGGCCTCCTTCGCGGCAGGCGGCCCCCCCTCCGGATATACGCGCGACAGGGTGGCCTGCAAGGAACATGTCGCACTGGCTTTTGAGTCCGCACGCAAGTGTATCGTGCTCCTCAAGAACGAGAAGGGCATCCTTCCCCTCGCGAGGGAAGGCTTGCAGAGAATAGCGGTGATCGGGAAGCTGGCCGACCGGGGGAACATCGGAGACAGCGGGAGTAGCCGGGTGAGACCCCCCTACGTGGTCACACCCCTGCAGGGCATCCGCAAGGCGGCCGGTTCCATAGAGGTCACTTACGACAGCGGCGAGGACTTATCCCTGGCGGTGAAGGTCGCGCGCGAGGCCAACGTCAGTGTGGTGGTGGTCGGGCTCACCGGCAGGAACGAGGGCGAGTCCATACCCTACATGAAGATGGGCGGTGACCGCGAGGACCTGAGCCTGCCCGAGGCGTCCGAGAGACTCGTACGGACTGTAGCCGCGGCAACTGATCGCTGCGTGGTGGTCCTGGAGGGAGGGTCCGCCATCCTGACCACGGGCTGGCGGGACGACGTCCCCGCCATCCTCGTAGCCTGGTACCCGGGGATGGAGGGCGGTAACGGGCTGGCGGCCATCCTCTTCGGGGACGAAAACCCCAGCGGAAAGCTCCCGGTCACCTTCCCCGAGACCAACGACCAGCTCCCCTTCTTCGATAAGAAGGCCAAGTCCATAGAGTACGGCTATTACCACGGGTACCGGCTGTTCGACCGCGAGGGGATGGAGCCCGCATTCCCCTTCGGTTTCGGTATGCACTACACGGAATACGGATATTCCGATCTCCGCCTGAGCGCACAGGAAGTGGGCAGGCAAGGCGCGCTTCAAGTTGAGGCGGATATCACCAACCGCGGAGGGATGGCGGGCTGCGAGATAGTCCAGCTGTATATCGCCTGTCCCGCTTCCGCGGTGGACCGCCCGGTAAAGGAGCTCAAGGGCTTCACCCGTGTCCACCTGGAGCCGGGTGAGACCAAGACGGTGTCCTTCGATTTAAAGGCGGAGGACCTTGCCTACTATGACGTTGATGCCGGAGGTTGGGAGGTCGAGGAGGTAGAGTACGCCGTTTACGTGGGCTCGTCATCCCGCGTGGAGGACCTTCACCTGAGCGGTATATTCTGGGTCTCGGTCACCTGACCTTCATCCTTTATACATACGGTCGAAGTGGCGGTATGCGCTCATCACCGCCTCGCGGACGAGGTCCTCCGCCTTGGCCGTTTCCCGTTTCGCGAGGTGTTCGAGTAGCAGCCTGGAGTCCATCTCCTCCTCCGCCAGCTCGCAGGCTTCCCAGCTCAGTATGGACCTCACCACGCGGTCGATGGCCTGTTCCTCGTTGTCGTAGGGCCGCACCTGCATGTCGTGGCCCTTCCACCTGGCGTAGCCGGCGCGCCGGATGAGCCCGGCGATGGCGATGTTCATGCCGTTTATCCTCGCCCCATGGTCGATATCGAACTTGCCCGGCCCACCCAAAATGATGCCGTCATTGTACCCCTGACTGTTGATGTGCATGTGCACCAGCATGCCGTTGTCGATCTCCTCCACGGTATCGTAGACGTGGTCCAGGCCGATCATCTCGGAGTGGCCGAACTCCTTGTTGATGCCCTTCCCGTCCATGACGACGCCGTATTCCTCTCCCAGCTTTTTCCAGAAAAGGATGGCGCTGGCCACCGTGGGCAGGAGCATGGCCGGGTGGCCCTCGTTGGGCTTGGGCTCGACGGCCATGAAGAGCCCGCCTCCCTTCTCCGTTTCGTAGCGACAGAGGCCGGCGATGCTCTTCTTGAGGTTGCAGTACATCTCCGCTATCCCCAGCGAGGCCAGGTCGTAACCGTAAGAGCCGTTCCAGAGCACTAAGGATGGTGCCTGCTCCGCATCGGGATGCCAGGCCTTTCTCAAGGGGCCATAGGCGAGGTCTACCGTACGCATGCCGTACTCCTCCGCCGCCTTACGCTCCTCCCTGTCCAGAGAGGCGACGCCTCCGTAGGCGAAATGGCGGTGGGCGCCAGGGGTGATCAAGGCCAGGTGGATACCGTTCGCACCCAGGGCTTCCGCCACCGCGGCTGCGTTGGACTCATCAACCTCGTAGTCGTAATGGAACTCCATGCCGAGTTGAATATGGTCCGGAAGACGGGGGACGATCTTTTTCTTTACCAGCTCCACCGCTCCGGACGTATCCAGGTTCGCCGCGTCCCATTGCGGTATGGAGTCCCTGGGAACAAATCCGCCCTTGCCGGCGTGAAAGGTCCACCGGCAGACGCTGTGATAAGACTTCCCGCGTGCCATAGCCTACCTCCCGCTTCTAGTCCATGTAGGTCATCAATACCTCGCGCCACCGGGCGTAAGCATCATCATATGCGCCCTTGATCCTCAGGGCGGGCTCGATGACCTTTATTCGCCTCAGGCCTACATAGGCCTCCTCAACATCCCTGTAGATGCCAGCGCCGAGGCCGGCCCCCCTCGCCGCTCCCTGCGACCCGTCCGTATCATAGAGTTCGACCGCCGCCCCGGTGACGGTGGCGAAGGCCTCCCCGAAGAGCGGGCTCTGGAACATGTTCGCCTCGCCGGCACGAGCCGTCTCGACCTCCATACCCATGCCGCGCATTATCTCCAGCCCGTAGTTGAGGGCGAAGACGATGCCCTCCTGCGCCGCACGCAGCAGGTGCGCCCGGGTATGGATGTTCAGGTCTAAAGCGTGGATGGAGGCACCGATGTTGCGGTTTCCCAGGGTGCGTTCGGCGCCGTTGCCGTAGGGCAGGATGACCAGGCCATGTGAACCCACCGGTGCGGTGGCGGCCAGCTCGTTCATGACCCGGTAGTCCCCCTGCTCGCCCGAGCCGGCCAGGTTCCTCTTCAGCCACTGGTTGAGGATGCCCGTGCCGTTCACGCAGAGCAATACCCCGTAGCGCGGGTCTTCCGCAGCGTGGTTGACGTGGATGAAGATGTTCACCCGCGACATCGGGTCGGTCTCCGGCTTGGAAGTCACCCCGTAGATGACCCCGGAGGTGCCGGCGGTGGTCGCTACCTCCCCCGGGTCCAGCACCTTGAGGGAGAACGCGTTATTGGGCTGGTCGCCCGCACGGTAGGAGACGGGGGTGCCCGGCGCGAGCCCCAATTCCCCGGCTGCCGCGTGGGTGAACTCCCCCTGCAAAGAGAAGGTGGGGCGAACCGTGGGGAGCAGCTCCGGCGCTATGCCGTAATGGTCCAGGACCATGTCCGCGGTCTTTTCCTCCACGAAGTCCCACAGGATCATCTCCGAGAGGCCGGAGGGGGTGGTGACCACCTCCCCGGTCATCTTCATCGCCAGGTACTCCCCGGGGAGCATCATCTTGTGGATACGGCGGTAGAGGCCGGGCTCGTTGTCCTTTACCCACGCGAGCTTGGAGGCGGTGAAGTTGCCGGGCGAGTTGAGCAGCCGTCCCAGGCAGGCCTTCTCGCCGAGACGGGAAAAAGCGCCGTCGCCGATGGAGACCGCCCTGGAATCGCACCAGATGATGGACGGGCGCAGCGGCTCGAGATCCCTGCCTACTATCACCAACCCGTGCATCTGGTAGGAGATGCCGACCGCCTTGACGTCGCGCAGGTCGGTTCCCGACCTTTCGCGCATGAGCGCGGTGGCGCGTTTCAGGTGCTCCCACCAGACTTCCGGGTCCTGCTCCGCCCAGCCGGGGTAAGGGGCTGCGATCCCAAGTTCTTTCTCCGGCGACGCCGCTGAGGTCACCACCTGGCCCGATTCCGCTTCCAGGAGCGTGGCTTTCACGGATGAGCTCCCCGCATCGTAACCGAGAAGATAACCCATTATCCTCCTCGTTGAGGTCTTCGTCCCATAACGAGAATCCTCTGCTCGTCTCGAGGTCCGGATCCTAGCAAGAGCTTCCCTCCCGCCGGTCACGCAATCCGCGGCCTAAGAGATATCCACCTGTTCCCCTGTTGCCACCTATAATATTAGATGACGCCGGCTGGAAAAAGGAAAGTTGTAGCGACGCGGACAAGCTCAAGGGCGCGATGCCTGCAGGATGACGGATGAGAAGTTGCCAGCCGGCAGAACCGGAGGGCTTGTGATATGAGGAAGCGTGAATACGAGACCCTCTATGAGATGGAGGATATCCACTGGTGGTACCTGGGCCACCGCCGCCTCTACGCCTCCCTGCTGGACCGTTTCGCCCCCCGGGCTCCACGGGGCGATGTGTTGGACGCCGGCTGCGGGACCGGCGGGTTTACGCAATGGCTGCGGGAGAAATACCATCCCGAACGCATGGTCGGCATTGACGTGAGCGAAGCAGCCCTGCGCCTCTGCGGGGAGAGGGGGCTCACGGAGTTGCTCTGCTGCCCAGTGGAGTACATCCCCTTCCCGGACGCGTCCTTCGACCTGGTGTTGTCCCTCAATGTCCTCTATCACCGCGAGGTGGGTGACGACCTGGAAGCGTTACGGGAGATAAACAGGATTCTGGCCCCCGGCGGGTATCTGCTCCTTAACCTGCCGGCTCTTTCCTTCCTGCGCGGCAGCCATGACGAGGCCGTCGAGGGTGCGCGGCGATACCGCGCTCGCGAGGTGCGGGAGCTTCTGGCGCGGGCGGGCTATGAGCCGGTGAAGATCACTTACTTCGTCTTCACCCTGTTGCCCGCCATCGCAGCTTACCGCGTGTGGAGCAGGAGAGATGCGCTGGACGATGTCGCTTCCGACCTGTGGCTGCCCCCCGCTGCCGTGAACCGCTCCCTGGAACTCCTGCTCGCGCTCGAGTCATATGTGGCGGCCCGTCTCGGGCTGCCCCTGGGAAGCTCCATCACCACCCTCGCCCGCAAACCCTGATGTGGTTACGATGTGAAGGCCTGGCTCGAGATTGCCACGTCGCCTCCGCTCCTCGCAATACGGCTTTTCGCTTCGCTGCCTGTTTATTTTCTGCCGCGGCGTGATGCTCGCTCGAGATTGCCACGTCGCCTCCGCTCCTCGCAATACGGCTTTTCGCTTCGCTGCCTGTTTATTTTCTGCCGCGGCGTGATGCTCGCTCGAGATTGCCACGTCGCCTCCGCTCCTCGCAATACGGCTTTTCGCTTCGCGAAAAGCCTAGTTGTTGATGTCCTGCACAAAAGCGAAGTGGATGCCTTCCTCCCTCAGCGTCCTGATCATCTCCCCTACGATGGAAGGGGTGTTCGGCCGGTGGAAGTGGCAGATGCCGATGGCCGTCCCCTCCTGCCGGGCGATATTTGCCAGCTGGCGCATCCGCGACCGGATATAACCGGGCTCGTTCTCATGGTCGATGAAGACCTGGTTCGCCCGCCGCGGGAAACCCAGGTTCGTGGCGGCCGCGGTGACCTGGCTATGGGTGGAGCTGTCGCTGTCCACCACGTAGAGGCCGCGCTCCTGCGCCCACTCGCACTCGTAGGTCATGAGCTGCAGGTCGTTGCACCCCCTGCCCCCCTGGTGGTTGTTGATGCCGGTTACGTGCGGAACCGTGGCCAGGTCCCCATCCAAGGTCGAGAACACCGTATTGTAGCTCATACCTACGGCGAGTTGCCCTTGGCCCGAAAACGAGTTGGGCGGGTCGTTCTCGGTAGGGATGTGGAGCATGATGCGGAAACCCGCCCCGTACAGCCGCTCGGAGAGTTCCCGGGAAGCCACGCAATAGGGCATCACCGCGAAGGTGATGGGTGCGTCAATGGCGAGCCATCGTTCGAGGTTCTTCGTATCCAGTCCGGTGTCATCGACCACGATGGCGACGGTAGGGGGAGTTGGGTCGGACGCCTTCTCCAACTTCCCGCCGGTTTCTTCCTGGACTTCGTTATGGCTTTCCTCTTCGCCGGCTTCCGATACCTCCTCGGCCTGCTCCCCCTCCGCCCGGTTCTCCCCCACGGCCTCCTGCGTCTCCTCCGGGCCGTAGAAGGCCCTCCGCCACGGCCCCCAGGGTGAGAAGAGGAACGCCAGGACCAGGACCGCGAGCAGGGACAGGATGCCGACGTACCGGACCTTCTTCCACATCAGCCTTCTATTCCTCCGGTGCTGCACCGCCTCGATATCTACTTTGTATTCCCCTTCATCCACGGCTTTGCTCCGTTCGATCCCCACCGTATCCTGGCATCATGTTCAGCTGTTTAGACGATTTTACGCTACAAGGTTCCTCTCCGCCACGCGATCGGTCATCCACTGAGTCATGAAGGGTCAGCGATGCTGATGAAATGTTGCATGTAAAGCGATGACCCCGATGGGGGCGCTTACTCGGTCTGGAACCTGCGACTGTTCTCCTGCAGGCGTTCTGCCAGATCCGCCAGGGTCTGGCTTGAGGCGACCACTTCCTCCATGGAGGAGCTCTGTTCCTCTATGGAGGCGGCGATCTCCTGCGACGAAGCGGCGTTGGTCTCGGCGATGGAGCTGATCTCCTCGAGGGCCTCCATGACGGCGTTGCTTTTCTCCGCGGCCTGCCTGGTGATAGCGGCGATGGCATCCGAGAGCTCCGTCGTCTTGATCGCGGATTCGAAGATGCTCTCCAGGGTTCTCCCGGTCTGGCGCACCGAATCCATCCCGGCAGCCATCTCCTGGCTGCTCTTCTCCATGTATCCCACCGATCCCTCGGAATCCGCCTGTATCTGCCTGGCCAGATTGGCTATCCTGTCGCTGGCCACCGCCGATTCCGCCGCCAGTTTGCGCACCTCGTCCGCCACCACGCCGAATCCCTTTCCGAACTCGTGGGCCTTGGCAGCCTCTATGGCCGCGTTCAGCGCCAGGAGGTTAGTCTGGTCGGATATTCTTTTGATCACGTCCACGATGTTGAAGATCTCTGAGGTCTTGGTGCCCAGGACCTTGATCGCCTCCGCCGCCTCCAGGTTGATCCCCTGCACCAACTCCATCCTCTCCACCGCCGACGAGGCGTCCCGGCGCCCCTCGGCAGAGAGGTCCGAGGTGGCCTGGCTCAATTCGGCGCCCCGGTTCGCTTCCTCGAAGCTTCTCTCGATCACCCCCATCATCTCCCCCGTCATGCGGGCTATCTGCTCTGCCCGGTCGTTCTGCAGGGCCGCGTTCTGGGAGAGCTCCTGGGCGATGGAAGTTAACTGTTCCATGGAGGCGTTGACCTCCTCGGAACTGGCCGCGTTGCCCTCTGCCTGCTCGCCCAGCTGTCCGGAGGCGTCCTTGGAGGTCTCGATCATCCCGCGCAAGCCGTCCAGCATGCGGTGGAAGGCAAAGGCCAGCTTGCCGATCTCATCGGAGGATTCCAGGGGCACGCTGACGGCCAGGTCGCCCTCGCCCACCTTCGCGGTCATCCCCACCAGGTCCGACATGGGCTGGCTGAAGGTGCGGACGGTCACCCAAGCCAGCACGGTCAGGACGAAACCGATGATCAGGCTGACGAGGATGAAGATAAGGCCGATGCTGGTGGCCTCCTCGAGGTAAGGCGCCATGGAAACGGCCAGGAAAAGAAAGTCCTCACTCCCTTCGATAGGCGCGTAGGCCCCCACCTGCCTGCCCCAAGGCCCCAGGAAGGAACCGGACTCTCCCGCAATCGCTCCCTGCCGCGCTTCGTCTGGGATGCCCTCCTCCAGATCCTCTTTATCCAGTCCCCCGTTGGAGACCTCATACGCTATGCCACCGGAATCGGAGATGATGGCTATAAACTCCTCCTCGAATTCCGGCTCGCTCGCCGCCTCGCGCAGCGCGGCCTGTTCCGACATCCCCTCGGACATATTCCAGGACACGTTCTCGGCCAGGCGTTCGGCATGCTGCTCGCAGCGTGCCATCATCTCCTCCTGCGTCGCGTAGGTGGTTCGTACCACCGCCGTGGTGGCGCTGAGGATCATGGTCATGATGATCATCAGGACCACCAGCGCCACTATCCTCGCCACCAGGGTCACGCCCCTGATCTCCTTGCCGCCAAGGAGGTCGGGGTAGAAGCGCCTTCTCACTGGCCGCAACAGGTAGTAGGTGACGAAGTACTCCAGGTAACCGTTACTGATCCCGATGGCCACCCCCATGATGCAGAAGTTGAGGATGATGAGCCCGGGGATCTCTTCCAGGACATACCAGGTAACCCCGATGAAGATATAGAAGTAGGTGGCGATGATGGCGGCCAGGTAGGACATCTCCAGGGGATAACGCTCGGCATCGGCACGGATCTTCTCGGCGATCTCGGCCTTGGCCTGTGGATCGTCGCAGTCTTCCCATTCCATTGCCGACCTGCGCAGGGACACAAAACGGTGGCGCAGGGACCATACGATGAAAGGGAAGAACACCACGCCGTTGAGCAGGATGGCGATGGTGCCGGTGTAGAAGAAGACGTGGGCGCTGAAGCGGTAAACGAGGAGTTGCATGATGAGGCCGATGAGATAAGTGTAGCCCAGGGAGATGATGAACCCCCAGAAATACAGCCTCCTGCCGACCCGGTTTATCTCTTCCTGCATATAAGACCTGCCCTTGGTTCCCTTTATTCTTCGGGCGTGGAGGTCCGTTTATAAAGAGCGCAAGCAACTCCCCCGTCCAGAAAAGGCCCGTTCCCTCGCACACTCGCCTTTCCTCCCCGCTGGCATGAGCGACCGTCACAGCAGCGTCCACCCGCGTTCTCATGCATGCCGGGGTGGCGGACGGCGGGAGTTGAAAATATACTTACATGCAGGGAATCCCTTTCGACCAGCCGGGGCGGCGGCCATGACGTGGGTCGGCTGGTTCTGATTTTTTCTTCTATTAGGATGGGCGGCTACGTGAGGCGGGGGTGGTGAGATGGCAGGGGAAAAGAGGGTCTTGACGGTCGCGGCGGTGCAGATGGTGTCGGAGAACGGCGATATCCAGGGCAACCTGGATCGCGCCACGCATCTGGTGGACGAGGCGGCGCAAAGAGGCGCCTCGCTCATCGTCCTCCCGGAGTTCATGCCCACCGGCTATATCTTCGCTAAGAAGATATGGGACGCGGCTGAGCCCAGGGAGGGCCCGACCATGCGTTGGCTGCGGGAGAACTCGCGCCGGCTCAGGGTGTGGCTGGGCACAAGCTACCTGGAGGCGGAGGGTGAGGACTTCTACAACAGCTTTGTCATCACCAACCCGCGGGGCGAGGAAGACGGGAGGGTACGGAAACAGACACCGGCCTTCGCCGAGGCTTATTTCACCCGGGGCGAGGCGGGCCCGCATATCATCAACACCGAACTGGGCAAGATAGGGGTGGGCATCTGCTACGAGAACCAGCTGGCGTACACGCCGCAGTTGATGTACTCCCAATCGGTGGACCTGCAGCTCATGCCCCACTCAGCCCCCTCCCCCATGCCCAATCCGCTCTTCCCCGCCAAGGCCGTCGAGAAGTACAATGCCAACCTCAAGAAGCTGCCCGCCTATTACGCCGCCATGCTCGGCATCCCTGCGGTTCTTATTAACAAGTGCGGTCCCTGGGTATCCCCCATACCCGGCCTGCCCTTCCTCACCCAGACCTCCAGCTTTCCCGGCCTCTCCGCCATCGTCGACTCGGACGGCACGGTGAAAGCCCAGCTCGGGGACGAGGAGGGGGTCATCGTGGAGGAGGTAACGCTCGATCCCTCCCGCAAGACCGGCGTACGCCCCACTTGTTACGGCCGCTGGTCGATGAAGATGCCCTGGGTGATGAACCAGTTCCGGCTCATAGAGGCTATGGGGAGCGCGTGTTATAAGCTCAGCGGCGAGCGCAAGCGCAGGGCGAGGGAGATATCCCGGTCCGCTTCTTGAGCGATATGGGTGGGCTGCCTGCCCGGCACTTCAGAAGCATGCTGCCTCATCGCCGGTGGTTCGCAGCCACGCATCGAGGATAGGGCTTGATTTGAACAATCAACAGACCCGGTTAATCCCCGGGAAAGCCGATGGAGTCGTGCCCTTCCTTCCGGTTCCCCCAGTAGACGGCGCGTTCTGCTACGACCGCTTGATCCGAGTCCAC
>CAYHAT010000048.1:12442-13956 GCA_964354675.1 uncultured Actinomycetota bacterium
TACCAGTACCCAGGTCTCGAAGCCCCCGGCGGTGCAGCCCTCTGCTAAGTACCAGAGCTGCGCGGGGGCGGTGACCCCGATGGAGTCGTGTCCCCCGGTCCGGTTCCCCCAGTAGACGGCGCGTTCTGCTACGACCGCTTGATCCGAGTCCACCTTGGTGGAGACGTGGAAGGAGTTCACGTAGCCCCCGGCGTTGAAGGAGAGCCGGGTGTGGGGGGGCAGGGTCGCCTGTGGCCCGGCCACCGGGCCGTTCTCGGTCATGAAGGTCAGGGTCACCTGGGCCGGTGAGTCGCCGGGGTTCTGTACCAGTACCCAGGTCTCGAAGCCCCCGGCGGTGCAGCCCTCTGCTAAGTACCAGTTGGTCCCCTCCACCTCCAGCCAGATGGGGGCGGTCACCGCTACCTGAAAACCTGAGCCCGTATCGTCGTCGCCGTTCTCGTCCCGCTCCACGACCCGCAAGAAATAATAGCCGTTTCCTTGCACGCCGACCGACGGGCTCCACGCCACTTTCTTACTGTCTTCTCCAAATCCGAAATCCTTTCTGGCCGCTATCACTCCTCCAGTTGTTACCAGCTCCAGCGAGGTGATGTTCTCGTCGTCTTCCACTGCCACGTCGAACTGGACCGTTTCCCCACAGTTTTCCACAACCGAACCCATCCAGTGCTCCCCCTGTTTGAAGATCACCCGCATGTCGGGATCGTCCGATGAGTACACCCTTCGCTTCCGCAAGGCGTCCAGTAGCGCATCCTCGGACAGCTGCGGGCTTATGATCACGGTGCGGTTGCTGTACGCATGCAGGCTGTGGTTATCCTGGTTGTTGGTGGGCGCCAACCTCCATCCCTGATCTAGGGCTACCGGATAGCGTTCGTAATGGGCTTCGTCGATGTTGCCTGTAGGCCCGTTCCCGGTCTCGTAGAGACAGAGGTTGTCGGAGACTGCCTGGTTATAAGCAAAGCCCTCGAAGTAACCAGTTTTCCGCGCAGGGTGGTTGAACTGGGCCAGGGCACCCCTGGCATCGATCCACCCATAGATCGAACCCAGATCCGGGCTGGCGGTGGTGTCCGTATAATCACCGGTGCCGAAGACGTTTATGTGGCCGTAGGTCGCATGGGACCATTCGAAGCCGCGCATGGCAACGAAACTGCCATCGATGGAATATATGCCGGTCTGAACGCCGGTATCGTCCCATTCCGCCTGGGTGAGTTGCTGGCTATGGTCGGTCACGACGTAGAAATCGAATCCAGCCGTGTCGCGCGCCCAGGTGAAAACCTGGGCCGGGAATCCCGTGCCGTCTGAATAGAGAGAATGGCCGTGAAGGCTGCCGAAGTAGAACTGCATACCGTCGGAGAGCGCGGCGAAGGCAGCGGCATCGCGGGTCTGTGCGCTGAGGACAGACACCGGACAGATGAAAACGGCGGCCAGCAGGAGCGACGACATGACCACGGCGAAGAGCGATGATCTGAGCCTCGAGTTGCGGCACTCCTTCAATCCGCACCCGTCCTTTCCTCACCAGG
>CAYHAT010000049.1:0-13904 GCA_964354675.1 uncultured Actinomycetota bacterium
AAAGTACGCCCTGGACACCGCTTCCGGGGGGATCGGCATGGACTTCCACGTCGGCATACTGGGAAACGAGGTGTAGAGCATGGAAGAGTACACGCTGCCGTTGCCGTTGATAACCACCCTGAGCAAGGTCTTCTGGGACGGGTGCAATGAAAACAAGCTCCTCTACCAGCACTGCCAGGACTGCGGGAGGGTCATCTTCTTCCCCAAGTACCTCTGCCCGGGTTGCATGGGCCACAACCTGGAGTGGCTTGAGGCAAAAGGAAAAGGGAAGATAGACACCTTTACCGTTACCTACGAGGGCGCGCCGCCCGCTTTCATGGGGGTGACCCCGTATGCGGTAGCCATCATCAGGATGGACGAGGGCTACCGCATGATGAGCAACATCGTGGACTGCGACTTCGATGAGCTGGAGTGCGAGATGCCGGTGGAGGTGATCTTCCAGCCGGTGACCGCGGAGATCACCCTCCCCAAGTTCCGGCCGGTCGAGAGCCGGGGGTAGAACGTGGAGTCGATGACGCCGAGGGAGCGCATCGAAGCGGCGATGGCGCTGCGCGTACCGGACCGCGTACCCCTGGCCCCGAACTTCGACCTCTATATCGCCCGGCACGCAGGGATCACCATGCGCGAGCTCCTCTTCGACTTCGGAAAGGCGGAGGCGGCCTTCGAGAAGGCCTTCCATGACTTCCGCTGGGATGGCAACCATCTCTTCATCGGGGGCTCCGGCCCCTACATGCAGCTCTTCTTCTGGCAGGACTTCAATATGCCGGGCGAGAAAGGCCTCGGAGAGGATGAGGTCCCGCAGATGTTGGAGACGGGGGGCGAGGGTCCAGAGGTATACGAGGAGATATGCAGCCGGGGATTTGCCCAGGTATTCAAGCGCATGGTGAGGGAGTACAATCCCCAGTTACAGACCTGGAAGGAAGGGCTGCGGTTCATGCTGGGCACCCTTCCCTTTTTAACGCGGTCCAGTCTCTTTGTGAGGAAATGGGAGAAAAGGGGCATCCCGTGTTTAACGGGGGGTGCTCTCAGTTTCGTCGCCTTCGACGTGCTGTCCATAATGCGTTCCATGGCCGATTTCTGCCTGGACCTGCATCGCCATCCCGACCAGGTGCTGCGCGCCCTGGCGGTGGCCAACCGTTTCCAGATCGAGATGATGTTGATGCAAACCAAGCCCCGCTGGGTGCATTACTGTCACATCGGCTCAGCCCGTCCCTCCGGTTCCTTTATCTCCCCCCGCATGTTCGAGCGCTTTGCCCTGCCCCTGTTCGTGGAGGCTACCGAGAGGCTGGTGGCCGAAGGGATCACCCCCTTCCTGCACTTCGACTCCGACTGGACCCCCATGCTTCCCTACCTCAAGGAGCTTCCCAAGCGGAGATGCGTCCTCTACCTGGACGGGTCGACGGACATCTTCAAGGCCAAGGAGGTGCTGGGGGACCACATATGCCTCTGCGGGGATGTCCCGGCATCCCTTCTGAGCCTGGGCTCGCCGCAGGACGTGGAGGCCTACTGCGATAGGCTGATAAGAGAGGTGGGTGAGAGCGGTGGTTTCATCCTTTCCTCCGGCTGCTCCACCCCGCCTAACGCCAGGCCGGAGAACGTCAAAGCCATGATGGAATCGGTGAGGAGGCGATGAGGGATGGCCAGGAAGGCCTTTATCGAGCGAGCAGTGGGGAAACCCTCCTACGTCTATCGTGTGGGGTTGGGCTTCACTCACCTGATATTCAGGTTATCGAGGTTGATGGGTTTGGGAAGGCATCACCCGTGGATCAGGGACGACAAGACGGATATACGTTTTCTCCCCATCAACCAGGACATCGATCGGCCGGGGGATTCACCCATGCCGCTGCAGCTGTTGGACCGCCTGATCGAGGAGGCCTCCCACAGCGTGATCCTCGATACCTGCGGCTGCCGCATCGCCTACAAGTGTCGCGGGTATTCACACGACATAGGCTGCCTGCACCTGGGCGACGATGCCTTGTTGATCCCCGGGTCGGTGTGCAGGGAGGTCGATGTCGAGGAGGCCAAGGCACATGCGAGGCGGGCGGTTGAAGCCGGCCTGGTGCCCTACGTGGGTAAGGCCCATGTGGATGATTTCTTCTACGGCATCAAGGACAG
The DNA here is from genome assembly GCA_964354675.1 of uncultured Actinomycetota bacterium. GTDB lineage: Bacteria > Actinomycetota > Geothermincolia > Geothermincolales > RBG-13-55-18 > SURF-21. The sequence goes on from CAYHAT010000049.1 coordinate 2,116, forward strand.
GGGGTGCATGCTCACCGTCTGTTTCTGTTGCGAGTGCTGCTGCATCACCCGCTTCATCCGCGACATACCGTTCAAATACGTCGAACCCGCCTACACCCGACTGGAGGGGATCTCCGTTGAGGTGACAGATGCGTGCGATGGATGCGGTAAATGCGTCAAGAGCTGCTTTATACAAGCGATGCAGATCGTGGGCGAAAAGGCCTCGATCGGTGAGTACTGCCGTGCCTGTGGGCGTTGCGCTTCGGTGTGTCCCAACGATGCCATTACCATCAGGATAGACGACCCCGCTTATCTCGAGAGGACCTACGAGAGGATCCGCGCCCATGTGAAATACAGCTGATCCGCATCTGACTGCAGGGCAGCTCAAAACCCTGGAGCGGAGATCGATCAAGACGGTTCAGATCGGAGGGCTTATCTCCAGGGGCCCGTTGATATCCGTGATGTCGATGGTGATGCGCACGTCGACGTCGTTGTAGCCCGATCCGAGGGTCACGTTGCGGAAGACCATCTCGTACTTCACCGGGTAGTAAGAGGCTGCGTCGACCCAGATATCCACCTGCCCGCCTGTGCTCGTCTCCAGACTCGACTGGGGGATATCGGTGAGCAGGCTGGAGACGTTCTCCGGGCTCAACTCAAAGCGCAGGTGTACGGCGTTGACCCCGTTCATCTCTTCCTCCCCCAGCATCTGCGCGGAGACCGAGTTGGAGATGAAGTCCGAGATATGTGAGGTGTAGGAGGTCGCTGTCTCTTCGTCCAAAGTGGCCCGCTCTTCCACCCAACCGCCGCCGGTAAGATCCCTTCCCCACTGCTTATCCCCGATGCGTATGGCCTCCTGGATGACCGTCCCCTCGCCGGTCTCAGGGTCGTAGAAGGTGTCCTTGAGGATGACGTCGTCACCGGCGATGTCGATGACCAGTTCCTCCGTCTTCACCTGGCCGGCCTCGGCGCCCTCGAAGGACATGGAGAGGACCATGTGATAGGAATCGATCGCCTCGCCGGCGTCCTGTGCCTTGGCGACCAGTGACTCCACATCGGATATTCCCCCGTTTCCCCCACACCCCGCAACGACGAGACAAGCGGTGGAACCAAGAAGCAACACGACAACGGGTAATAAACGCAGAGATACTTTAAACCTGTTCGGAAAGCGCATGGCAACCAATCCTCGATGGAAACAGAAAACACAATGCGTTGATTATAACATCAGGTATATACGTACTACCTGGTTCATATACGGCAATGAGGTAAGTACCGGGATGCTCGCCCAGTGAAGATCGAGTGCCCGGATCTACTGGAGAAGGGCTACTATATGATCCGCGGCCACGTCAAATACGATCGAGGCCCGATACGTGGGGCGCGCCGTTTACCGCGGGCCCCCACTACGTGATGGCCCCGGGCGGCGGCTTCTCCGCGATAACCAGCAGTTTGTCGCCCTCCTTGACGCGGTAATCCTCGACGTCTGTCCTGAATCCCTCTAAGGTGGCTATGGCCAGCAGGCGGGCGTCGTGCTTGAGGCGCATCTCGTCCTCGATCTCCTGGCGCGTCTTTCCCAGCAGGTCCTCGCCGGCGGGGATGATGAAGACACGCGTGTCCGCCTTCCTTTCCACCATATCGGACATGGTGTTTATCAGCCCATAGTGCAGGGCCGACCTGGCGATAAGGTTGCCCAGGAAGGAATTGGTGTCGAGGATCTCGCCCACCCCCGCGAGCACCAGGTGGTGGACGTTCTCGGGCTCCAGGACCTCCGCGGTCATCTTCACCTCGGGGCTGATGCCCCTGATGGTCAAGGCCGTCAACACCGTCCTGGCATCTACGTCCCCGCTGCTGCCGCCCTTGCTCTCGTCCGCGAGCAGTATCGCCGTCCTGGCCTCGGCCACGTTCGACCGCTGCAGGTCCGCCTCGCTCACCGGGTTACCACGCAGGAAGAAGACATAGTCATCTTCTACGGGGTTTTCCTCCAGGTCGCAGAGGAGGACGATCCGGGTACGCTTCTTCTCCAGCTCCTCCTTGAGCCGGTTGATCACGTACCTGCCCCGCGGGTTCCACCCGCACACTAAGATGTGGCCCGTACTCTTGATCTTATCCTCCAAACCGGCATACCTCCTTCTCGTCTTCTTCGCCCTCCTGGTGGCCAACAAGGTGATGAACGCGCTCAGGGTCACCACGCCGAACAGGAGGATGATAATGATCATCACCCTGCCGCCGCCGGTGACCGGCGTTACATCCCCATATCCCACCGTGGCTAAAGTGATGATGACCATGTATATGGCGTTCCAGTAAGAGTGTATATTGGGGTTACTCCCCCTTTCCAGCAGGAACTCGAGCAGGGAGCCCAGGAAGATGATCGTGCACAAGTTGAGGAAAAGCAGGAAACCTGCGCGCTTTGTCAGCATGCCGTAACGCAAGGACTCCCTGTGGAACGACAAACGCGCCCGGAACCTTTCTTTCTGCATACGCCGCTGCTCTCCGTCTCCTGCGATTGCCCGTACAACCACTGCCCTAATGCTACCAGATTGGATTCAAACGGTCAGTCCTTGTGGCATCATCGGTTGCCGCAGCTGCCACCCCCCTGTTAGAGTCAAACGGTAGCCCGCGCTGAGGGTCCCCGAGGCACACTGGAGGGAGGAGCCATGACCCATTACGATCACCGCAAAGAAAAGACATGGAAGGATTTTCACTTCAACTTCCCCTTCGCGGATGGACTCGAGAGGTTACGTGAAGAGGTGCTCGCCAAGACCGACTTCGACCCCAGCGTCCTGTGGATATGGGGCACCATGCAGGCCATGGCGGTCATCCGCATCCTCAAGGCCTGCGAGCGAGAGTTCGGGGCCAGGGGACAGGAAGTGGTGACAGGCGCCCTGCGCGAGGTGGGTTTCGACGTGGGCCGCCAGATGATGCAGGGCTTGGAGAAACCCCAGGGGCTGAGCGACGCGGAGATGGCGAGTTTCTTCGCTACCGTGATCAACTGCATCGCGTATGCCTCCCTCGAGGACCCCAGCATCGACTCCGACGAGAAAGTGAGCTTCCACATCCTGTGGTGCCCGCACCAGGATTACTACGCCGCCTTCGACTGCCGCGTGCAGCGCTACTTCGTGCAGGGGATGCTGGAAGCGGTCAAGGAGAAAGGGATGCTCACCGACTGGCAGGTGCGCTTCAGCCAGACCATTCCAGCCGGCGCCGAGACCTGCCGCTTCGAGCTGTGGCACGCCCCGGACGACGAGAAGTCGCAGTGGGAGAAATACAGCGAGCAGCTCGAAACGAAGGCACTGGAAATAGCAGCAAGGGACAACGCGGATTAGAGATCATTTGCCGCCCTGGTTGATTCAAGATATAGATCGTGAATGCCCAGAGGATGATGGCGCGGGTTGAACCCCTGGGATGGTGGGGATATCATAGGCGCACAGGGCATAAAGCGGGCAGCTAAATCATGAAAGCAGAGCGGATAGGCCTTTGCAGGGACTGCACCGGGACAAAGGATGGAGGGATATGAGCAGAAAAGAGGAGCTGATATCGCAGATACTCGAGATGGAGTGGGAGATGTTCACCTCCGTACAGGCTAAAGGAAGGAGCGCCTCGTGCCAGGAGGACCCTGATTCCTTCCGCATCATCCGCACCGCCAACTTCATGACCTGGTCCGAGACCACCCTGGCCAGCTACCTTAACGATGTGAAGATGGCCAAGGCCAAGGGCAGGAACCTGATGACTGAGAAATACGCCCGCATGGAGGGTCTTATCCCGCCCTTGAACCTCGAGTCCTCCCACATCATCGACCGCATCGTACGCAAGGAATGCCTGTGGGCCGAGGACTTCCTCAAGGGCACCCCTGGTGCCAGGCTGGTGCGGCCCATCTATGCGCGCGACGACGCACCCGGTATCACTTCCTCCGAGACCTACTCCCGTGCCGAACTGGAGACCTATTCCTCCCGCACCCTCGATTTCTATTACTCCGATGTCCTGGGCATGTCGGCACGGGGAGAGAACCGCATCGCCCTCGCCGTAAGCTATATGCAGGCGATGTCATCGGACGAGGCCGTGGATTGGAGGCAGCTCCTCGCCTCCCTGGATGAGTCCAACAAGGGGGTTAGCATGCCCCCTTGCACCTAGATGTGCCTACCCCCAAGTGTGCCCTATTGGAGTGACTGTGCAGTAGAAGGCAGCGAAGCGGGCGTGTCTTATAGCAATGGAAGTAAAGCTCTTGTCCCGCGCGTATCCCGACTGCATAAAAACCCCCGGGCTGGAAGAACACTCCCCAAGGCCCCGGGCTACATCAAAACAGGCTGAATTTGGGCATCACGCCCGTCTCGTAGTCCCAACGCCGGTTGCTCACGTTGTTGGGGTCCAGCTCCATCTTGAGGGCGGAGACGGTGTCCATGTACACGGACATGCCCGGCATCATCATGGGCAGGGCCATGTCCAGCATGGGCAGCCCCTTGAGCAGCGAGCCGACGCCGGCGGCGAAGAGGGCCCCGTTGGCCATGCCGGTAAGGGTGGCCCGGAAGTAGCCCAGGAGCATGCGCACCAGGTCCTCGGGGTCGGATTGGTCCATGTACAGGTCGTACTCCAGGTAGGCCATGCGACCCATGTGATATGGCTGGAAATATATTCCTGCATCGTCGGGGCGGAAGACCCCCTGGTTGGTGCCGATCTGCTGGGTGGTCACCCGGCGCATGGCCTTCTCGATGCCCTCGAAGTTATCCAGGTGGTCCACCAGGGCGCCGATGAGGAAGCTTCCCTTCACCCTCTGCACCCGCACCGACTCGCGCAGGTACTTCATCTGGCGTTCGGGCTTGAGGCCCTTCGCCCTGGCCATCTCGTCCACGGCGTCCGGATCCAGGAACTCGAAGCGTCCCGTCTCCTCCACCCTGCGCCGGGTGAGGTCGGCCTTGAGTCGGGCCTCCTCCTCGCTGGCCCCGCCGAGGATGGCCATGATGTTGTTGCGGGGGATCATCCCCACCAGCTGTTCCGCCTCCTGGTTGGTCTCGGCCATGAAGTTGCCGAAGAAGGTGTTCTGGATGTGCAGGAGCTCGCTGGCAAGATTGTCCCGGGCGATGGCGTAGAAGGCGTCCACGATGTCGTCCAGCCGGTCCTCGTTATAGGAGGCGTAGAACTTGCGATCGCAGGCCGGCTCGGGATAGAGGCGCAGGGTCAGCTCGGTGACGATGCCCAGGGTACCGCAGGAGTAGCGGAAGAAGGGGGCCACGTCCGGTCCCGGCCCGGGCACGTGGGCGGGGTCCATGCCGCAGGCGCGCGGGCCAGCCTCCAGTATCTCCCCGCTGGGGAGGACCATCTCTATGTCGATGATGTTATCCATGCCGAAGCCGTACTTGCAGCACATGGAGTTGATGTTGCAGGAGGCGATGTTGGATATCACCCCCGCGGTGGCGGAGGTGGAGGGATTGGTAACACGCAGGCCCAGGGCCTGGGCCTCCGCCTGCAGTTCGGCGAAGTTGACCCCCGGCTGGATGCGGGTGTACATGTTGCGTCCGTCGAGCTCCAGGATGCGGTCCATGCGCCGCAGGTCGCACTCGATGCCGCCGAACATGGGGATGGTGGCCCCCACCGTGCTGATCCCCGTTCCGTAAGGCATCACGTCCACCAGGCACTCGTTGGCGATGCGGTAGACCTCCGCAACCTCCTGGGTGGAGGCGGGCAGGACGATCATATGGGGATAGACGGCGGGCAGGAAGGACTGGTCGCGGGCATAGCCACAGGCGATAGCGGGATCGTCGGAGACCCATTCCGCGCCGACGGCCTGCCTGAGCATGCGCAGGGCCCGCTCGAGGTTCTCGGGCCGGTTGCGGACAGAGTCCAGCTCGTGCGCCTCGGGGCGCCCGACGATCTTCCTCTCCCTGGCGTTCTGCAAGAGCGGGCTCTCGCGCCGGGGCGCAGGCCTCTTCATGACCCATCACCTCCCAGGCTTTCCCAGAGCAGGGAGAAGACGTTTTCCACGGTGACATCGGAACCCCTGGATCTCGCCCCGCGGCCCAGCATCTCCTCGCACCAGGGGCAGGCGGTTACCACCTTTGCGGCGCCCACGCACTCCGCCTCGTAGATACGTTCCGCCGCCGTCCATTCCTCGTAGTCGGGGAAGGCGTAACCCGCCATCCCCCCATTGCCGCAGCAAAGGGAACTGCCACGGCTGCGCTGGAACTCCACCCGCTCCAGTCCCGGGATGCAGTCCAGTATCTCCCGGGGCGCATCGTAGAGCCCCAGGCGGCGCCCCAGGCGGCAGGGGTCGTGCCAGGCCGCTTTACCGGAAAGCTCTTGTTGCGGCCAGAACCTCTCTTCCCGCAGGGCCTCCGCCACGATCTCGGTAGCGGGCTTTATCTCCGCGTCCAGCTCTGGCGCGTATTCCTCCGCCATCACCCAGGCGCAGTGGGGGCAGAGGGTGACGATGAGGTCCGCCCTGACGGCTTTCATGCGCCTGATGTTCTCGGCGGCGAAGGCCTCGAAAAAGTCGCGGTCCCCCAGCTCCAGCAAAGGGGCACCGCAGCAGAGCTCCTCGCTGCCCATGCTGCCCACCTCCAGCCCGGCCGCCCGCAGGACCCGCACCGCGCTGCGGGCGGTCTCCGCGAGCTCCGGCTGCAGGGAATAGCGGCAGCCGGCGAATAGCAGGACCTCCGCCCCCTTCCTCGCGGCGTCCCTCAATCCCAGCCCATCGCTCCAGCGCTCCCGCTCCGCTTTGGGCCTGCCGAAAAGGTTATCCGTCTTTTCCAGGTTATCCAGGGCGGACAAGTGCTCGGGTAGGGGACCCCAGCCCTCGCGCACCGCCTTCTCCCGCATGAGCTCGAAGACGCGCATGGGGTAGAGCTGCTTCACCGGATAGCATTGCTCCTGGCAGTTGCCGCAGAGGGTGCAGGCATAGAGGGAATGGAGTAGGGCGGGAGTGGGCTCTATCTCCCCCAACTCCAGGGCGCGGGCCATCTCCAGCCGGCCCGAGGCGTAATAGCCGTCGAAGCGGAAACGCGACCCCGCCGGGCAGTTCCTCCAGAAGCGCCCGCGGTCTATCTCGTGCACGTGGGAGGCATGGCAGAGCTTGCACTTGCCGCACAAGGAGTAGTCGTCGCGATAATCGGAGAGCGTCTCTCTCAGGGCGGTCAGCTTCTTCTCCATCTATATCCCCTCCAGGAGCTGCCCGGGGTTGAGGCGTCCCCCGGGGTCGAGGATGCGCTTCAGCCGTTTGATCATCTCGAGGTAGGAAGGCTTGGCGCGGGCGAAGACCATCCTCCCCAGCTCGCCGTTGGCCCTGTCCACCATCGATCCCTCGTCCAGGAGGGAGGCATAGGCGTCGCGCCAGCACCGCGCAGCCTTTTCCTCTTCGGCGGGGGCGTAGTGCAGGTCGGTCTGGCAGTAGAAGGCGCCCCCGAAGAAGACGGGGACGAAGCATTGTGCGGCGTTCCCGTGCAGCACCGTCTCCCGCGCCGGCCGGGCGGCGAGGTCGAAGAGGGCGGCGGCCTTATCGCTGAAGGTGTAGCAGGAGATGGGACGCAGCCGGCCGTGGTAGTAGGAACGCTCCCACAGGTACCAGGCCCGGCCCAGGTTCCCGGCCAGGAGCTCGGTTACGGGTGGCGCGAGCCCGGCCCCCTGCATATCCGCGGCGTCCGACTCCACCATGCGCTGGTGCAGCTCCACCAGCTCCGGCTGGTGTTCGATGGACAAGAGCACCGTCCAGGGCGGGAGGTCCAGCTTGAGGTTCTCGACGCCGGAGACATCGCTGCCGGCGAGCACCGACCACCACAGGGCGTCGCCGCCCACCAGCTCGAAACAGTGTTCCTCGCGGCAGACCTTGTAGGAGAACTCGAGGGCGTTTTCCACTTCCTGGAAGCCGAAAGCCAGTACCCGCCGTTCCTCCCGCAGCGGGTAGAGGTAGACCACGCCGTAGAGGGGGATGCCGTAGATATCCTCGGAGCCGCCGAAGAAGGTGGAGAGCTGGGGGCCCTGGTCCTCGCGGAAGTCGGCGTGCCCCTCCTCTCCCATCTGCTGGGTGCCGGAGACCCACAGGCTGCCGTCGGCCAGGGCGGCGTGGAAGATGGACAGCTGCTGGTGGCGGTAGCCCACCGAGCCCACCAGCACGTCCCGTTCCAGGTAGGAGCGGACGACATACGGGCTTGGCGAGCTGGCGGGCATGAGCAGGCGCACCCCGGCCTCCTCCAGGTGCGGCTGGAGCTGCTCGAAGGTGACCCCGGCCCCGATGTGGGCCATCATGTTGCGGGGGTCCACCATCTTTATCTGGTCCAACCGGGACGCGTCGACGAGCAGGCCGTCCTCCTTCTCCAATCCCTCGGGGAGATAGCGGGAACGCACGCTGAAGACCTTCAGCTCCTCCTCCCGCGCAAGCTCCATCACCTCCAGGGCCTCGTCGGTGTCGCGAGGAAGCACCCGCACCAGCCGGGTGCTCCTGCCCGCCCCATCCAGGAAGGGTTCAAGAGCTTGAGCGCCGGAGAACACACCCTCTCTTCCTACGATCTCCCGCATGCGGTCCGTTAAGGTCCCGACCATGATCCAGCCTCCTCATTCATCCATCGCATCGCTGGAATAATAGATATTGTGGTTCTTCTCCCGGGAGTGTCTTTGAGGCCTGACCCAACCACGCATCTGCAGTCATCATTTCCCGCTACCCATACTTCTCGGAGAAGAACCGATATTGTTAGAATACTAAATGGTATATTCCAACTTTCTATTATTCTCAAACGCATCTGTTTGTGCTGGTGTTACCAGACCGCCATGCAGTCATACCCGGAAGAGACCTGTGCTCCTCAGAACGGGCGGCCGCGGTCCTTTTTCATAGTGCTGAAACTGCGGTTGGCGCCGAGGATGGCAAAGGCCAGGTCCACTAGTTTGGGCATGCCGAGCCCGCGGGAGAAAGCCGACAACCAGGCGATGAAGCGGGGCACGAAGACCTCCGCCTTGTTCTTCTTCACTCCTTCCAGCAGCGCATCAGCCACTTTCTGAGGGTCCTGCCAGCGGGTTATGAAGGGCACCGTGGTCCCCTCGAACATGCCGGTGGCGATGTAGCCGGGGTTCACGATGGTGCAATCGACCCCGCTCCCCTTCAGTTCCTGGCGGAGGGAGTCGGTGATGCCGATGAGCGCGAACTTGGTGGCACAGTAAGGCCCGAGATTGGGGACGGCGACCTTGCCGGCCATGGAGCAGATGTTCACTACGTGGCCGGAGCCGCGTTTGACCATCTGGGGGACGAAGGCCTGCAGCATCCATACCTGCCCCAGGTAGTTGACCTCTGTAATGCGCCGATAGGCGCTCTCGGAGGTATCCAGCACCGTCTCGTTTGTGGCCACGGCGGCGTTGTTGATGAGCACGTCGACGGAGCCCACCTCATCTTCCACCTTCTCGGCCAGCTTGAAGCAGCCTTCACGGCTCGAGATATCCTGTATATAGGAGTAAACATCGTATCCCGCCTCCTGCATCTCACCGGCCGTCTTGCGCAGCTCCTCCTCGCCGATGTCCGTGAGGACCACCCGGCAGCCCTCGCGCGCGAAAGCGTGGGCGTGCAGCTTACCCATGCCGCGGGCAGCCCCGGTGATCAGCACCACCTTTCCCTTCAAGTCCTTCATCTCTGCCTCCCTTCTCCGTTTTTCCGGACGGGCGAACATGGTCCGGCTTTCATACGCTATGGATCCCTGCGACGATTGTCGGGCAGGTGTTCCAATTCGAGAAGACTTTGGTCGAGCTGCCCTACCGATAGCCTAGATATATACTCTATTAATATAATGTCGGGCTCCAGTAATGCAAGCTATCTTTAGCGCATGATCTGGATTATGCTTTAGGGGTGAAGGGCTGCAAGGGATCGTACTCCAGGTTCAAGCGAATAGTATCATGCGCGCACATGGTTGCCCGCGGCGAATTTCTGTATACCGTTCACATAGGGTATATCCTTTAGGGGATGAAGGGAGATTGCCATGGAAGGGGAGGAGAAGTACGGCACCTATCGCTACCGGTGGGTGGTCCTGGTCGCTTTCATGTTCGTGGCCGCCCTGACCCAGCTGATGTGGCTCAATTACGCCCCTATTACCACCCAGACCGAGAGCCTCATGGGCGTGAGCGAGTTTCAGGTGGTGCTCCTGGCCACCATGTTTCCCCTTATATACATCTTCGTGTCTATACCGGCGGGCTTCATCATCGACCGCAAGGGCTTCCGCTACGCGGTGCTGATCGGCGCCTTCCTCACTGCCGCCTTCTCCTTCCTGCGCCTTTTCGCAGGCAACTATACCCTGGTCTTAATCGGGATGATCGGCATCTCCGTCGGACAGCCCTTCGTGCTCAACAGCATCACCAAGATGGTGAGCACATGGTTCTCCACGGAAGAATCTGCGCTGGCCAACGGCCTGGGCACCCTGTCCCTGTTCCTGGGTATGATCGTGGCCCTGGCGCTGACGCCCGCGCTGTTGAATGGCTTCGGGGAGAACGAGCTCAGTTCCCTGAGCTGGATCGTGCTCATCTACAGCCTGGTCGCCCTGGCCGGTTTTGTCCTCTTCGCGCTGTTCGGCAAAGCCAAGCCGCCCAAGCCGCCCAAGCGGACGGAGGGGGAAGCCCTGGGCGAGGATGTGGCTATCAACATGAAGAGCCTGCGCTCACTTTTCGGGCTGTATAATTTCCGCATCCTGTGCGTGATCATCTTCATCGGCAACGGCGCCTTCGTCGGCCTCATGCAGTTGATCGAGAAGATAATGGAGCCCAAAGGTATAGGTACCACCACGGCGGGCAACATCGGGGCGGTGATGGTGGTCGCAGGGGTGGTGGGCTGCATCGTGATCCCGTTCCTTTCGGACAAGATCATGTGGCGCAAACCTTTCCTGCTCCTGGCCTCGTTCATGTCCGTACCAACCCTGTTCCTGTTGGGCGCTCTCCAGAGCACCGTCCTTATTTTCATCGTCGGGGGCGTCCTGGGCTTCTTCCTCCTGAGCGCCCTGCCCATACTGCTGGCCTTCGCGGAGGAGACCACCGGCGCCCACCTCACCGGCACGGCCACCAGCGTGCTGCTGCTGCTGGGCAACGCGGGCGGCGTGGCCATGACCCTGGCTATGGAGGGCATCAAGGCGGCGACCGGCGGGGAGAACTTCTTCTGGGCTATGGTCTTTCTTGCTGCGCTGTTCGTAGTGGCATTCATGGTCGGCCTGCGTATACGCGAGGAACACGCGTAACCTGGATCGCGCATCATTCACCGCTTCAAGCGCCGATGAGGCTCTCCAGGTCGGTCTCGCTCTTGCTCTCGGTGATGATCACGAGATGGTCCTCCGGTTGCAACACTATCTCTCCGTGGGGGATGATGGCATCGTGCCCCCGGAAGATCAATGCAAGCAGTATGCCCGCCGGCAGGTTCAACTCCTTTATCTTCGAACCCACGACCCGCGAATCACCGGAGACGGTCAGCTCCACCATGCGGATGTTTTCCTCGTCGAAGTCCAGCAGGCTGAGGATGCGGTGCTGGGGGAGGTGATGCTCGATGAGGGAGAGGAGTGACCTCACGCTGTTCACCGTGGGCTTGATACCCAGTGCGTCGAAGGTGGCCTGGTTACGTGGGTTGTTAACCCTGGCGATGACGTTCTGCAGCCCGAACTTCTCCCGCGCCAGTTGGCTGATGATGATATTGTCCTCGTCGTCGCCGGTCACAGCGGCGACGTAATCGGCCCTGCCGACACCTGCTTGTTGCAGGATATGGATCTCGGTGCCATCTCCCAGCACGGCGGCATGCCCGAATTCCCTTTCGAGGTCCTCGTACTTGTGGCGGTTGCTTTCGACCAGCGCCACTTCGTACCCTTCGTGCTGAAGGGACC
>CAYHAT010000050.1:0-4098 GCA_964354675.1 uncultured Actinomycetota bacterium
AGGAGGCGGTGGCAACCACGCCGTGGGAGGATAAATCGCTGGAGGTGTGGCAGACGATGAGGGGACGGTTGCGGTAGAGCGGGACGTCCCTCTGTTCCACGGAGGCGAAATAGGCGTCCATGTCCAGGTGTAGGATGCAGCGCCCTCCCCCCGCCGTCCGTCCCTGGTCGGCGGAGCGCAACAGGCCATGCATGACGTATTGGGTCATCTTTTCCGCACCTCCCCGCGGAGGCGCCCGGCTCGGGCGCTATCCCTCGCTGTGCACGCGCACCATGCTCCAGCTCATGCCCTCGGTGGAGAAACGGAGCTCGTACACCTCGGGGTTATCGCTCATCACCGAGTAGTAGAGCTCCAGGTAACGCCCCTTGGGGGCGCGATAGCTCCCCAGCACCCGGCGGATGTCGTACTTGCGGCCGCGCCACAGGAAAGCGGTAGGGCGCAGCCTCCCGCCGCGGAAGACCGCCGATACGTCTACCGGCTCCTCTACCAAGGTCACCATCTCATCCGCCTTTCCGCCCCTGTCCCGGCACCCGGAGGGACACGAGGAGGGCTTGCGCCCTCCTGTCCCTATGTTTTCTATCTACAACTTCAGCGCTCTCGGGCTGCCCCCAACGGCTGACAGAACGCTCAAACCCTGTCCCGCAGAAGTGACACCACCCTTCCGGCCAGCCTCACCTCCGCCTCCCCCTTCTCCACCCGCAGGGTGGGATAATCCGGGTTGGAGGCCTCGAGCTCCACCGCCCCCTTGCGGCGCCGCAGGCGCTTGACGGTGGCCTCGCCGTCCACCAGCGCCACCACCACCTCGCCGTCCCGCGCGGCGGGGCCGGGGTCCACCACCAACAGGTCACCGTCGTGGATGCCGTCCCCGATCATGCTGTCTCCCCTCACCCGCAGGATGAAGCGCCCTTCGCCGCCCCAACGGGCGGGCACGGGCAACCACTGCTCCACCTCCTCCGAGGCGTGGCGCAGGGGACCCGCGGGGACCTCTCCCACCAGGGGAAGGTAGGCGGCGGCACCGCGCAGGGCATCCCGCACCTGGATGGCCCGCGCTCCGGACGCGCGGGAGATGAAGCCCTTTTTCTCCAGGGCCTCCAGGTGGCGCAGGGCACCCCGGGTGGAGGAGATCCCGAGGGCATCGCATATCTCGCGCACGCTGGGCGGGTATCCTCTCCGCTCCAGCGCCTCCAGGACGACGTCGAGCACCTCCTCCTGCCTGAGTGTCAGACCTTCCATGCTTTTCTCACCTCCACGCCATCATTATAGTAAACATTTGTTTCATAGTAAACACCCGTTTACTATCTTTACGCGTCTTCTCCTCAGGGTCGCAGCGACAGACAGGACAAACTGCATAACGTGCGTGTACAGCCGTTTGGGATATCGGCGTTACGCCCGGGCGTAGCCTATATAGAAAACCCTGCCCGAGAACTACGGGGTCGGTTGCAGCAAGCGCGCAAGCGAAGGTTTCTTCCTGTCATACGGCAGCAGCGCGTGAAGCGAAACCGTTACCCCGAGGCCCGGGCCTGAAGAAAGACCCCTGCCCGGGAACTACGGGGTCGGGCGAAGCCTCTGTCTGCGCCGCCACCTGCCCGAGAACCATGGGGTCGGTCGAAGCGAAGCGTATAGAGCGGAGCGAGACCGTTACCCCTGGGCTCGGGCCAAACAACAGACTGAGCCCGAACGCTGGAGGCCCGGGCCGGAAGAACACCGGTAGGTTTTAAAGGTTTGGCATGGGGGTAAATAATCTTTGGACCTTATCTGGTTCTAGGGAGTGTTCCTGTGTTATGGAGTACCTGGAGGTGGAAAAATGGTGCGGGGACCTCACGGCCATGAGAAAACGGGTATCGAAGTACTGAGGGTTCTCTGCCCGAAGTGCAGCAATCGCGTGACCATCGAACCAGGGGAAGACAAGGCGAAGTGCAGCAAGTGCGGGACCATAGTAAAACCTCCGTCCAAGCCTAAGTAAGGGTTCCCGGTACGAAGGGGATAGAGGCTATTTCAGGGTGGATCGACCATGGACAATGAGGAAAGAGAGGGTGCGGAACTCGACATCGTCCTGGAGAGCATAGGCGGCTTCTCGCTTATCGGCCTCTCCGGCGAGGTCGACGTCTACAGTGCCCCCAAACTGCGCGAAACCATCAAGGACCTCGTAGACGATGGGAAATACAACATCGTCGTGGACCTGGAAAAAGTGGCTTTTCTGGACAGTACCGGCCTGGGCGTCCTGGTTGGCGGGCTGAAGAGGGTCAAGCATCACGACGGTGAGCTCGGGATAATATGCAAACAGGAGAAGATCCTCCGCATCTTCCGCATAACCGGGCTTACCAAGGTCTTTCCCATATACAGCTCCCGGGATGAGTTGCTCGCGAACGTCGAGGAGGCATGATCTTGCCCGGTGACGAGGGTAAGGCTTTCGAGTTGGAGATGCCGGCAAAAGCGAAGTATGTGGGGTTGGCTCGATTGCTGGCAGGCTCCATCGCCCGCCGTATGCGCTTCAACGAGGAGAGCATCGACGACCTGAAGATCGCTATCTCCGAGATGTGCACCAACGCCATCGTCCACACCGGCAACGGCAAGGAGGGTAAGGCGCCCGTACTCGTCCGTTTCCTGGCCGGGGACGGGTTCCTGACCATCGAGGTGAGAGACCAGGGACCAGGTTTCCACCCCAGCCGCGTCCTCGACCAGGAAAGCAACGACCTCCTGAGCAAGGGATTCGGGATACCGCTGATCAAGAGCCTGGTGGACGTGTTCGAGTGCGACTCCCATCCACAGGGCGGCACCACCGTAAGCATCACCAAGTACCTCGATGGCGAGAACGGTGAGACCTGAACCCTGCCATCCCCCACCGGCCCATATCGAGAATCTGGATTATGGAAGAGGATCACTTCGGCAGACTGCGCAAGAACATGGTCAAGCACCAGATAGCCTCGCGGGCTGTCAAGGAACATCGCGTTCTCGATGCCATGTCGCGCGTGCCCAGGCATCTTTTCGTTCCCGAGAACCTGGCTGACCGCGCCTACGACGATTCCCCTCTGCCCATCGGGGACGGGCAGACCATAAGCCAACCCTACATGGTGGCCTGGATGACCGAGCTCCTCGAGGTCGCGACGGGCGATAAGGTGCTGGAGATCGGGACCGGTTCCGGATACCAGGCCGCCATCCTGTGCGAGCTGGCCGGCGAGGTACTCTCCATAGAAAAATACTCCAGCCTGGCCCGGGATGCCGGGGAACTGCTGCACTCCCTGGGATACCGCAACATCAGGATACGCGTGGGCGACGGCACCCTCGGCTGGCCTGAAGAGGCGCCCTTCGACGGCATCATGGTGACCGCGGGAGCGCCTTCCGTCCCCCAACCCCTGCTCGAGCAGCTAGCAGACGGCGGGAGGCTGGTTATACCCGTAGGCCCCTCGGGTATGCAGATGCTCAACGTCATCCGGCGCAAGGGCAACGAGTACCAGGCCAGCGACGAGGGCACCTGCGTTTTTGTGCCCCTGGTCGGGAAGTTCGGCTGGAGACGCGGAAGAGTCTTCTAGTGCACCGTCGGGTCAGGTCTTAAAAATTGCACCTAAGATCATCGGGCAACACTTTGGGGTCAGACCTCGGAAGTTGCACTCCATAAACATCGAGTCGTTGCATTTCCCATCCTGCGAATCCTGAGTGCAACTTCCGAGGTCTGACCCCAAAGTGTTGCCCCCCATTTCCCATCCTGAAAACCCCTAGGGCAATTTTTGAGACCTGACCCGACGGCGCACTGGTGCTATAATCTTCGCATGCGTGAGTTAACCGCAGTCATACCGACGTATAACGAGCGCGAGAACATCGAGAATATCGTCGCGGCCATACTACGGCAACCCCTGGATCTGTCCGTCCTCATCGTAGACGACAACTCCCCCGACGGCACCGGTGAGATCGCCGACCGCCTGGCCACGGAGGACGACCGCGTGGAGGTCCTGCACCGCCAGGGAAAGGAGGGATTGGGTACGGCCTACCGGGCCGGCTTCCGTTACGCCCTTGAGCGCGGCGCCCAGTACTGCTTCGAGATCGACGCTGATTTCTCCCATAACCCCGACGACCTGCCCCGCCTCTATGCCGCTGCCCGTG
>CAYHAT010000050.1:4108-13887 GCA_964354675.1 uncultured Actinomycetota bacterium
ATATCAAGGGGGGCGGGAGCAGCGACTGGAGCATCTTCCGGTGGATGCTCAGCCGTGGCGGCAACGTCTACACCAAGTTGCTGGCGCGCACCAAGACGGTGGACACCACCTCCGGCTTCCGCTGCTACACCCGGCGCGTCCTTGAGGCCATCCCCCTGGACCGGGTCACCTCCCAAGGGTTCGCCTTCCAGATCGAGATGACCTTCGTGGCCGAGACCCTGGGCTTCCGCGTGGTGGAAGTACCCATCACCTTCTCCGAACGCGAGGGCGGGCAGTCCAAGATGGACTCCAAGATATTCTGGGAGGGCCTGCGGGTGGTCTGGGGCTTGCGCCGCAAGTACCGGGACCTGCGCCACAAGTGAGCTCCGACTTCTGAGCATATTCAATATTTGGCTTATCTTCAGCAAATGCGGGGGATCTATCGGTCTACAAGCAAGCTCATAACGTGAAACCTCTTTGTAGCAGCTGCCATCGGCACCGGGTTTATGCTGTTGCTCCATTGCTACCCATACTTCTGGGAGAAGAAGGAGGCATGGCAGGAAATGGTTTTACACACTTTTAGTTGCACTAACGAGAAGAAACGGATGTCTAATACCCAATGCTCGAGCAGCTGGTCGCCGCAAGATGCGACATGCGGATATCGGAACTCGTCGTCTGGGATCCAGGCTTTTATAAACGGTAGTAAAGCGGAGCGTTCAGGCGGTCTCCTCGGCGAGGTTGTTCGAATAGAGGCGGACGTTGTTGGAGCCCGCTGCCTTGGCGGCGGTGAGGGCGGTCAAGGCTTTGTTCATGAGGTCCTGGTCGTTATCGGCATTGGCGGGGAAGGACGACACACCCACACACGCAGTGAGGCTCTCCACCTCTTTCTTCTCGCGGGACGGGAAGGGGTATTCCTCCATGACCTTGCGGATACGCTCCGCGAGCCGCATGGCGCCCAGGCGCCTGGTCTCGGGCAGGAGCACGGCGAAGAGATTCTCCCCATAGCGGGCGGCGGTGTCCACCTCGCGCGTGTTGCGCTTGACGATGTTGCCCACGTCGGTGAGGATGAAGTCGGCCAGGTAACGGCCATTGCGTTCTATATATGCCTCGTAATCGTCGATCTCGAAGAACAAGAGGCAGACGTTTAGGCTGTAGCGACGGGCGCGGCTCACTTCCTGGCTTAACTGATGCTGGAAGTAATGCAGGTTGAAGAGCCCGCTGGCCGCGTCTCTCACCACGTTGGTCTCCAGCTCGGAATAGAGGCGGGAGATGAGCACCGCTAACCCTGCCTGGTCGGCGATGAGGGTCAGCAAGGGCATCTTGAGCGGGTCGAAATCCCCTTCTCCCCTGCCGAGCGCGAAGATCCCGATCACCCTTCCCTCCGCCCGCAGGGGGAAAGCCATCAGCTTACCCAACCCGCTCTCCTCGAGATAAGAGAACTCCTCTATCTCCCGGTCGAGTTCCGCCTGTTGCGCCGCCCCCGTGTCGAAGGCCCTGCCGCACAGCGACGCGGTCGCGCTGAGCCCCCGGCCTACGAGCTCCTGTGCGCCCTTCCCCCTCGCGAGGACCACGTCCAGTTCGTCCAGGACGTCCCCGGGCAGAAGCATCACGCCCATCTCTGCCCCGGATATGGCCATGGCCCGGTCCAGCAGCTGGGCCAGCTTGGGCATGGGATCGGAATAGGCCTCGACCACGTTTATGCTTGCGCATATGGAGGCGATCTCGCGTACTTCATCCTCGCGGGCCTGGTCCGGAGAGGATGACGTGGGAAGGATTTCCAGGAGGCGTGCCGTGGGAGATTCCTCCTGTACGTAGACAACCTGGCACTTGGCGGGGATTCCCTTCAATTCGCCCGTTTCCTCGGCGACCAGCAGGAGATCGGGAACTCCGATACGCAGCAGGTCCTTACGGGTCGCGAACACGGGCGGCGGCTCCACCGCTGACGGCCAATCAGGCGGTATCTCCTTATCCAGGATCCCCACGACCTCGACCTCGGGGGAGGAGGAAAGGACTTGCACCAGCCGGGCACAAACGCGGTTGAACCCTATAAAAGCGATACGTGTTTCTCTGTCCATCAATCCCCCGATGCCTGAGACGCAGCCGAGAAACTACTTCCATGACCATTTTAAGGTATAGGCCGCACACTTGGAAAGAAATGTTTGGTTATTCCCAGGGAAACGCGGGTAGCTATAACCGGAAGTATGCGTGTCAGGCCGTGCCCCGCTTCGCGCTTCACGGCACAGGCACCGTCGCGCCGTGGACGGCGCTGGCGCTTACGCGCTGCTTGTGCCGCTTGTGCCGCTTGTGCCGAGTGCAGCCGAGGTGAGTGCAGCCGAGGTGAGTGCAGCCGAGGTGAGTGCAGCCGAGGTGCAGACTAAGGTACGTTATTTTATCATCAGAGGCGTGCGCCCACGGTGCGGTGCTCCCGGTCCACCATGTCGATGGGGAAAGGCAGCTCCACCCCGTCGGGGATCTTGTGGATGTACTTGCGGCGGAACTCGGGGTCCTGCATGCGGCAGGTCATGGTCTTGCGGTCGTACTCGGGGTGGACCTTCATGCGGTGCCAGATGTCCCAGAGGGATTCCTCCTTGACGTTGCCGAAATGCAGGGGATTGAAGTCGCAGGGGGTGACGAAACCGTTGTGGGTGACGTGTATCTGCCATTTCACGCCGAAACAGCCCATGATGTGGGGGTCGTTCACGTGGCACATCAGGCAGACCCGGGGGCCCTTGAAATCCCTCCACTGCTCCTCGTGGATGACACGGAAGGCCTCCCGCTCGGAATCGTTCAGGATCAGCTCGTCCTGCTTGATGCACTTGCCCGTGGTGACCAGATCGAAGACGGTCAGCTCGCCTACTCCCAACTCCCTGCACAGGGCAAGGAACTTGTGGTGGTGGTCCTTTTCTATAGCTTCGCGGTTCATGTAAGTGGAGACGCCCACGGCCATTCCCCGGGAGACCGCACGCTCTATGCCCTCGATGACGCGGTCGTAGAGGCCGGGCACCCCCCTCAACCTGTCGTGTTCTTCCGGGACCGGGCTGTCCAGGCTGACGAACAGGGTGTCGCAGCCGGCCGCGGAGAGGTTGTCCAGGTTCTCCTCGTTGAGCAGGGAGCCGTTGGTGAAGACATCGGCCACGCAGTCGTTCTCCACGATCCTGCGGATGAGCACATCCAGGTCCGGGCGCAAGAGGGGCTCCCCTCCGGTGATGATGATGTCGGTGATGCCCAGCTCCGCGCACTGGTCGATGACGTCGCACCACTGCCCCGTAGTCAGGGTCCCTTCCCGGCTGCGCCGGAAAGCACTGCAGTGGACGCAGTGGGCGTTGCAGTCCTGGGTCACGGCGATGGTCACGGCATGCGGCCCCCACTCCCTGCCCAATCCTCGGTCGATGATGTTGCGGTAGAACCTCTCGTATGCCCGCGATCTCACGGGAGGCAGATGATATGAGAACCTGTCCGGCCGCGCGAACTTGATGAAGGGCATGTGGGGCCCTATGGTCTTGAGGATCCACCCGCCCGCCACCATGAAAATGGGGAAAGTGGGTGGACCGAGTGTCTGGTAAAAGTTGCGCCGTGCTTTCCGGGTCAGTCTTGCCCCATTATCGCCGTTTCCGTTCTGCGACATTTTCTGCTTACACCTCGTCTGCGATTCTTGCTGCATGCGATATGCTTTTCGCGACCAAACCCATTTCTTACTCTCTTTCGACACCTATAACAACACTCATTAATAGCCAGTGTTATTATACTATAAAGTCAATATTGATGGCTATTAGATTCTTTGCACTTCGCTCGTGCCTAATAATGACTGCATATCCTCTCTATACCGCGATCATCACAAGATAACCCTTTTCTTATACTGCTTTCTTCTCAAGATAACACCGGCGGCTGCTTCCCGCCATGACCCGGGCAACCCCTCGCGAAGGTAGCACTGGCACGGGGTGCCCACGACCCGCTCGAGCCGCGTCAGGCAAAGTGGTACGCATCTCGGGGTACTAAGGGGTATCGGCGCCCTCTGCAGTCTCCTACGTTTTCTCTGCTTC
Source organism: uncultured Actinomycetota bacterium (assembly GCA_964354675.1). Taxonomy (GTDB): domain Bacteria; phylum Actinomycetota; class Geothermincolia; order Geothermincolales; family RBG-13-55-18; genus SURF-21. The sequence goes on from CAYHAT010000050.1 coordinate 8,128, forward strand.
TTCCTCCTCCATCTCCAACTCCCTGCCGCCGATGACGATGCGCGGCAGGGTGGTGGCGATAAAGATCACCAACCCGACTGCCAGGAGGATGAGCACCACCGTCTTGGAGGCCACGAACTCCAGGGAGAGGGCTATGCCCGTGAGTACCGCCGTCCACAGGTAGATTATCAACACGGCCTGGCGCTGCGTGTGGCCGATATACAGCAGGCGATGGTGGATGTGCTCCTTGTCGGCATAATGGAACGGCCTCCCTTTTCTCGCCCGCCTGAGGATGGCCAGGCCGGTGTCGATGATGGGGACGGCCAGGATGATGATGGGGGTGAACAGGGTGGCCACCGCGGTGCGCTTCAGGATGCCCTGGATGCTGATGGCCCCGAGGATGAACCCCAGGAACTGGGCTCCGGAATCCCCCATGAATATGTTGGCGGGGTTGAAGTTGTATCTCAGGAACCCCAGGCAAGCCCCTCCCACGGCGGCGGAGATGACCATGGCCTGAAGCGTATTGGGATCTGCTCCCACACGCGAACCGTAGAAGAAAAAAGCGGCCGCGGAGATGAAGGCGATGCCCGCCGCCAGCCCGTCCAGGCCGTCTATGAGGTTGATGATGTTGGTGAACGCGACCATCCACACGATGGTGAGCAGGATGGAGAGGATGGGGCTGGCGGTGAGGTCGATGACGTTTCCCCGCGGCAGGGCGATGGTGCTGATCTCGACGCCAAAGGACACCAGGACCAGAGCCGCCATGACCTGCCCCGCCAGCTTCATCCAGGGCGAGAGGTGGCGCATATCGTCGACGGCCCCCAGCACGGCTATGAAGGTCGCGGCGAGGATGATCCCCAGTAACTGGTAGGAAGAGAGCGCGTCCACCATGCCCAGGGGCTTGGCCAGGGCGGAGGAATAAGTCACCAGTACCTTGCACAGGAGCAGCGAGATGATGACGGCCAGCAAGATGGCCACCCCTCCCAGGGTCGGGGTGGGGTTCTCGTGTACCTTGCGGTCGTGAGGCATGTCTATGGCGCCCAGCCATACCGCCAGACGGCGGGCCAGGGGGGTGAGCAAGAGCACCAATACCAGCGAGACCCCGAAGGCCAGGACGTAGATCAAAGACCGGCCTCCTCCCCAGTGAGGTGTACGAGCTGCATGTCCGCCTCGCGCGCCATTTCGTCCGCCATGTCGTCTCCATATCCCTCTGTGTAATAGACACGCCGCACGCCCGCGTTGATGAGCATCTTGGTGCACAGGATGCAGGGTTTATGGGTGCAGAAGACGCTGCCGCCCCGCACCGCGGTGCCGTGCATCGCCGCTTGGATTATGGCGTTCTGCTCGGCATGCAATCCCCGGCACAACTCGTGCCGCTCACCCGAGGCAACGCCCTGGCTCTCGCGTACGCAGCCCACCTCCTCGCAATGGGGCAGGCCGGAGGGAGCGCCGTTATAACCGGTGGAGACGATGCGCTTCTCGAGGACGATGATGCAGCCTACCTGGCGGCGCAGGCAGGTCGAGCGCGTGGCGACCTGCAGCGCGATGGACATGAAATACCTTTCCCAACTCGGCCTGGTCATAGCGTATCTCCTGAGACTGCGGCCGGCCTGGCGTCTTTACAGGTCGGGGTAGAGGGGAAAGCCGGCTAGGAGTTCCTCCGCCCTCTCCTGCACCCGGCGCATGACTTGCCCCGACCCCATGTTCTTCACCACCAGGGCGATGAGGTCGGCGATCTCGACCATCTCCGCCTCCCGCATGCCCCGCGTGGTTACCGCCGGCGTACCGAGACGGATGCCGCTTGTGACGGCGGGGGGTTTGTCATCGAAGGGGATGTTGTTCTTGTTGGCGGTGATCTTCACCGCGTCCAGGGCCTCCTCCACCTCGTCACCGGTAAGGCCGAGTGGCCGCAGGTCCACCAGCAGGAGATGGGTATCCGTGCCGCCGGACACCAGGCGCAGGCCCCGCTCCTGCAGAGCCTCGGCCATGGCCCTGCAGTTCCTCACGATCTGCCGTGCGTACTGCGCGAAATCGGGCTGGGAGGCCTCTTTGAGCGCCACCGCCTTGGCCGCGACGATGTGCATCAGCGGCCCTCCCTGCACGCCGGGGAAGACGGCATGGTCGAGTTCGTGGGCGAAGCGTTCCTGGCAGAGGATCATGCCCCCGCGCGGCCCGCGCAGGGTCTTGTGGGTGGTAGTGGTGACGAACTCGGCATGGGGGACCGGATCGGAATGCACCTTTCCGACCACCAGGCCCGCGAAGTGAGCCATGTCCACCATGAGCATGGCCCCGACTTCGTCGGCGACGGCCCGGAAGGCAGCGAAATCTATGTCGCGGGGATAGGAACTGCCCCCGGCGATGATCATCTTGGGACGGCACTCCCTGGCTATCTCCGCTATCTCCTCGAAGTCCAGCATCTCCGTTTCACGGTTCAAACCGTAGAAGTGGGCGTCGAAAAGGATGCCGCTGATGTTGGCCGGTGTGCCGTGCGTCAGGTGGCCCCCCGCGGTCTTCTCCATCCCCAGTATGGTGTCGCCAGGCTCGAGGGCGCAGAAATAGACGGCCGTGTTGGCCTGAGCCCCGGCGTGGGGTTGGACGTTAGCGTGTCCCGCGTTGAAAAGGGCCTTGGCCCGCGCGACGGCCAATTCCTCGGCGACGTCCACGCATTCGCATCCGCCGTACCACCTGTGCCCGGGATATCCCTCCGCGTACTTGTTGGTCAGCACGGTTCCAGCCGCCTCTAATACGGCCCGGGAGGGGAAGTTCTCCGAAGCGATGAGTTCGATCTTGTGGCGCAGCCGGTACAGCTCGTCGCGCACTACCTGCGCTATCTCGGGGTCGATCTTCGCTATCTCGTCAAGGCCGCTCATGCGTCTTTTCCTCCGTATCGCCTCTCGATCTCGGTCAACTTATCCAACCTGCGGGAGTGGCGTCCTCCCTCGCAGGGCGTATCCATCCAGATGCGTACGATCTCCTCGGCCACGCCGGGCCCGATGACCCTCGCGCCCATGGTCAGGACGTTGGCATCGTTGTGCAGGCGGCTGTAACGTGCCGTGTAAAGGTCGTTGCACACTGCCGCCCTCACCCCGGGCAGCTTGTTGGCGGTCATGGCCATGCCGATACCGGTACCACAGATGGCTATCCCTCTCTCCGCCTCGCCTGAGGCTACGAGCCGGGCCACCCGCTCGCCGAACTCCGGCCAATCGCAGGACTCGTCGGAAAAAGTGCCTTCGTCCAGCACCTCGTGTCCCGCCTGCGCAAGAAACTCTGCGACAACATCCTTGAGGATGAAGCCGGCATGGTCACATCCAAGGGCTACTTTCATATGCTTTATCCACTCCCGTTCCGATCAGGGCAGGGCAACCCCCCGGTCAGGCCCCTTCCTTTCCTTCACCAACCGTCTCAGAGCGGCCGAAAAGGGCTCGCAAGATATCGTCCAATGAGCTTTCGATGTCCTCAGCCACTCCCAGGTAGACACGCAGGGAACTTCCAATGGGGTCAATTATATCAGAGCCCTGCGACTGTATATCAGCTATAAAGCCATCGGCCGGGACCGATTCGCGCAGCATATCGAAGACCCTGATGATACGCGCACGCGCCTCGCGCTCGTCCCTTACCGTCTCGTCTCCGAGCTGCGACACTATCTCCTTCGAACGGGAGGAGAGATACGTCAGGGTAGTGCTCCTCTTCAAAGCCTCCGGCTCCAACCTCCCGATGTACAGTAAGTGCTCCCTGGCCATGGCGAGGACCACGTCGGCATGTAACAGGAGGCCGGGGGTCAGCTCGGAGGCGCGGTGGGGCTCCAGGTCGACGCCCCAGAGGTCCATGGCCTGTACGGCGGAGGAGGTCGCGGGGTTACCCTCGATAGCGGAGGTCCCCGCGGAGTGGACTTCTGCATACACCGCCAGGTCGGGGTAGTCCCTCATGAGCCTGGACTGGAAGAGGGCCTCCGCCATGGGGCTGCGGCATAAGTTGCCCGTGCAGACGAAAAGTATATCTATCAGCTGAAATCCCTCCCCTTCCGTTCGCATCCGGCGGTCCGCGGTGGTTCGTCTTCCCGGTCATGCATCAGGGCTTGCCTGAGCTCATCCTCCGTTATCTTTCCTTGCCTCAACACCCTGATCTCGCCCCCCCTTATCTCGGCGACGGTTGACGGCTCACCCGAGCCGCGGTACCCGCCATCCACGGCGAGCCCGACCGCGCCGAGCAGCTCAGCGTCTATATCCTCAAAGGAGGCCGGCGCCCTTCCACCTGCGGGATTGGCGCTGGTCACCGCCAATGGGCCGCTGATGCCGAGCAGGCGGATGAGGAACGGGCTGTCCGGAACGCGTATACCCAATGCCTCCGACCCGGGTGCGACGGTTTCCCTCCAAGGGATGTCACCCGTCTTTACCACCAGTGTCAGTGGCCCCGGCCAGAGGGCCCCGAGACGCTGCAGGGATCCGCGCTCCTCCGGTGCGGCCAACTCCGCCGCTTTCCCGGCGTCCGAGACCATGACCACCAGGGCTTTTTCCGCATCCCTCCCCTTCGCTGTGAATATCGCCTCAACCGCCCCCGGCATATCCGCCCTGGCAGCCAGCCCGTAGACGGTGTCAGTGGGCAGGATGGCCAGTCGACCCGCGGCCAGGATCTCCACACATCTCTCGACGACTAATGCTGTATCCATTTCTTTCAAGTACATTATTTCAGTCATAAAGCTATTATAGCCGCACGGGAGCAACATCCTGTCGTACGCGCCAGCCACCTCGAATATCGGTAAGTATAGTCGGTCGATACAATGGTTCGAAAGCGGGTCGATAGCGGATATGGAGATATGCGTATACTGTTGGAAGGAAGTAGCGAGCACTTCTGAGTGTGGCCCACTATAGAACACCAACCAGCCCGGGGAACTGCCAGGTCGGTCGCAGCCAGGCTTGTCGCGAAGCGATAAGCCGTATTGCGAGGAGTCCACGACGAAGCAAACCCGATTGAGTACCACATCGGTGATGGAAATCGACAAGTCGCGGAGCGAGACCGTTACCTGGAGGCCCCGGGCCGAAGAGAACACGGTGCCGCCGCCCTCCTATTTTCGAGACGTACACGTGCCAGGCCACAAAAAGGGGTGCGCAGATGTATGATTAATAGAGGAGATGGTGGTTTAGCTGTTAAATAATCTTAGTGGGATGACGAGGGGTTTTCCTAATGTCGGCGCCTGTCGTTGACGATAATTAATAGTCAGAGAAGCGATTATTTAGTTCCGGGAGTGCTAAGGAATGGACGAAGAAAAGAACAACCTCGCCGGGGAACCGGAAGGCGCCGAAGCCGAAGAGGAACTCGCGCGCAAAGCGGTAGAGCTCCTCATCGCTCTCAATGCCGCCACGATCAACATCCACATGTACCCTCCCACCAGCGATATGATCGCCGCCTCGGTGGAGACGGCCTATGCCCGCATGGATCCCCTCCTTACCCATACCGGGAAGCTCACCCTGGGGGAGGCCGACAACCTGCTCCTTATAAACGGTGAGAAACTGCACGACCGCGACCAGGTCAGGCCGCCCGTCCTCTCCTTCCTCGACGGCTTGCGCCGCAGGGATATCTACAGCATCACCTTCTCCGTCGGCATGGAGCAGGAAGAGTTCCTCAAGTTCCTTTATATCATGGCCAAGGAGCGCGAGGAGCTGAGGCAACTGGGTGGGCTGGCCGAAGATATGAGGCGCCAGAGTTGTTACCATATACTGGTAAACGAGAAGCGCTTCGTCTCGGTGGCGGACGACGAGGTGGTAACATCCGAGATCGTGGAAG
>CAYHAT010000051.1:0-13735 GCA_964354675.1 uncultured Actinomycetota bacterium
TGAGGCCTGACCCCAAGGTGTTGCCCCACTTTTCGGAGAAGAACCAAAACTCAAAACTGGACGGATGCAGCGGCGTTCGAATGCCAACGTATTTATGGGACGGTGCACTAAGCTTCGAGCTTGACCACGAGGTCGCCGTCTGGGAGCAGCTCCCAGCGGTGGTCGGTGCTCTCGTTCTCCGTGACCATCTCGAAGAGGCCCTTGACGGTGCCCACCATGAAGAGCGGGAGGCAGGCGTTCTCGATGACCGCCGTGCACCGCTTGCCCTTGATGTCGACCTCTCTCGCATATCCCAGGCCGCGCAGGCCTACCATCTCCCGGTAACTGGGCTGGCCTACGACGGCTTCCTCGCGCCCCATTATATTGCGCACAAAGCGCCTCTGGACCTCGATGACGGCCTCCGGCACGCTCTCTCCCAGCTCCGATGCGAGGTCCTCCAATATCGCCTCGATGCTGTCGGGAGAGAAGACCGCCATGCGGCGCCCGGTACCGGGGTCCAGGATGGTACCCTCCTCCAGGTTCCAGCGGCACCTCGCCACCACCAGCGGCACACCACAGGAAGCGCATCTCTTGTATTCCAAGTCACCCGGCTTTAACTCGTACTTATTCTTGTCCAACCTCTCCTGCAGCTCTAGCGGGTGCTTCCCCACGCGGGATGTTATCAGGTAATCGTAGTCTCCTGTCTGTTCCCAGGACACCCTGAAATCTCGCCCATCCATGGCCTCCTTGGTCCCCACGCTGTCCCCGCAGAAGAGGGGCAGGGAGTAAGGATGTCTGATGGAGACAGCCTGAAGATCGTCGTCGTCTCCCTTGTTCTTTATATCCGCGAGCTTTATGTCGCCATAGCCGTATTCGATGGCCATCAACCTGATGCGGTTGGAGAGGATATTGGGACCGTAGCGGTGCAGTACCTTGCGCACAAAGGGCGGGACCTGTTTCTCGACGTAGTCCCTGGTGAACCGCCGTTTGCTCTCGATCACTATATGCTCGATGGGGAGGCCTATCAGCTCTTTGATGCCGTTGAAGAGATCGTCGAGGCTGTCCGACTCGTAGAAGACCACGCGATGATCGGGGTCCTTGGACTGGGTGATCACGCCGTTGCCATGCCAGATGATGTTCCTGCTGACCCCCAACGGCACACCGCATTGCCTGCAGAGCTTGATCTTTCCCACTACGATCCTCCCGCGCCTTACACACAGACGAAAACCCCATCCAGCATCCCGGTTGTTGTATCCAGACGGTTCATTCTTGACAGGCAGTTTTCATATCGGTTAACGACCTGGGCTTCTTTAATGAAGCGGCTGCGGGCGAGAATCGCACTTGAACGGCACCGGCTCCGTTCGAGAGAGAAGGTATCCCGAGGGGATCAAATCGTTCTGAGTAAGGATGCATGGCCGGGCTGGAACCAGCTACGGGCCTGAAGACGCAGGAGGCTTCAGCGTCCGTTCGACGCCAGGAAGTTTGAGTAGCGGGCCAGCTTGCCGGCCACGCGCACCGCCCTCTCGGGGGTGGTGGCGGTGAAGACGCCGGAGCTGCGCATACGGAAGGAGGCCGATCTCTCGCCCTCGTTCACGGCCACCGCGATGATGGGCTTCTTCTCCTCGTTCATCAACTGCTTGATGCGGCGGATAAGGGCGGTGTCAGTCCACTGCCAGGCCTCGGTGGGATTGATCCCCCCGGAACCCTCCGGGTTGTGTTCCCCCCCGCGTCGGGCAAGCGACTCCCGGAAACCCTTCCAGATGGAGAGCTGGAAAAGGGGTAGCATGCCCGGGCGGTGGCGCAGCATGTTCAGAAAAGGTCGCACGGCGGTCTTCAGCAGGTTCTCCAGCCAGAAATCCCTGCCCAGCAGCGTTCCCATGGTGATGAGCATGTCCACCTCGTCGCAGGTGGCCAGCGCGTCTATGACCCGGTAGTGGTTGCTCCGCTGCACGTTGCCCACGATATCCACGGGATTGCGGTGGCTCCAGAAAGAGGGCAGGAACTTATCCAGTTCGTCGATGACTTCCTGCGGGAGTACGGCCAGCTCCAGACCTTCGCGGTCGAAGGAGTCCGCCGCGGCCACACCCCAGCCGCCCCCCAGGGTCATCACCCCCACCTTGGCACCCCTGGGTACCGGCAGGGACGAGAAGGCCGCCGCCAGGTCCACCAGCTCCTCGGTGGTCTCGGCCTCGATGACCCCCGCCTGCTCCATGGCCCCCCGGAAGAGCTCGAAGGGACCTGCCAGCGAGCCGGAATGGGAGAGCACCGCCCGCTCCCCTTGCCGGCCTTTTCCCGCCTTGAGGGCGATGACCGGCTTGTGGGGGGTGATGCGGCGCGCGACCTCGAGGAATCTCCTCCCGTCCTTGATGCCCTCGACGTAGAGGATGATGGTGCTGGTCTCGGGGTCGTCGCCCAGGTACTCGAGCCAATCGCTCATGCCCGTGTTCGCGGAGTTGCCGCTGCCCACGAAGCGGCTGAAACCCACGCCCTTGCGGTTTCCCCAGGTCATGAGCTGCACGCCCAGGTTACCGCTCTGGGAGACGAAACCCACGCTTCCCTTGAGCGGGAAGACCGGTGCCCCCAGGCAGCAGAGGTCCGAGGTCTTGCTGTAGATGCCCATGGTGTTGGGGCCCACGATGGTGATGCCGGCCTGGTTAGCGATGTCCGCCAGGTAACGCTCCAGCCGCACGCCCTCCTCCCCCACCTCGCCGAAGTTGGAGGAGACCACCACGGCATTGCAGATGCCCTTCTCGGCGGCATCGCCAAGGACGTCGGCCACCTTGCGGGCGGGGATGGCTACTACCAAGAGGTCTACATCGTCCTCGATATCCTTCAGGGAAGGGTAGGCCGGGAAGCCGAGCACACGCTGCTCGTGGGGATTGACCATGAAGAGCTGGCCTCGGTATCCGCCTCCGATCATGTTCATGGGCATATTGAAGCCCCATTTGCCGATGAGGTTGGATGCCCCCACCACCGCAACCGACCTTGGGTTGAAGAGCTTATCGAAGTCGCGGGGAAAACTGCCTTGCATACCCTATCCTTTCTTTATGGGGTCGTGTCTTCGATCTTCGGTTTTGCAGTTGTGGCTCTTTTCATTAACATATATTCCAAAATCGAAGATCGAAGACACGACCCCATCACACGCGTTCGGAGGCTTTGTATACCAGCCGGGACGCATCGAAGGGACCCAGCTTCTTGACCTCCTCCACCATCTCCTTGATGTTGTCGGCGAATTTCTGCCCCTCCGAGGCGGAGATCCAGGCCAGGCGCAGCCGCTGCGGTTCCACGCCCAGCTCCTCGATGACCTCCTGCATGGCCTCGAACCTCTCTTTAGTGCGGTAGTTGGCATCGATATAATGGCAGTCGCCGATATGGCAGCCGGAGACCAGCACGGCATCGGCGTTGGAGCGCAGTGCCTCGAAGACGAACATGGGGTCGATGCGGCCCGAGCACATGAAGCGGATGATCCTGATGTTGGGGGGATACTGGAAGCGCGAGACCCCGGCCAGGTCGGCGCCGGCATAAGAGCACCAGTTGCAGGTGAAGGCGATGATCTGGGGCTCGAATTCCGCTCCCACCTTGGAAGGCTCCGGGAAAGCATCGTGGATCATGGCCATGGCCTGCTCGTTCTGGTAATGGCGGGTGGTGATGGCGTAGCTGGGGCAACCCGCGGCGCATGTCCCGCACCCCTTGCACAGGGCTTCGTTGATGCGGGATACGAACTTGCCGTCCTCGCGGGTCACCAGCCGCGGCGCCGCGTAGGGGCAGGCGTCGGCACAGAAGCCACAGCCCACGCAGGCTTCCTCGTTCACGGAGGCGGTGATGGCCTCGGTGAGTACGATCTTCTGGGTCATGGGGTTCACCGCATGGGATGCGGCGGCGTTGGCCTGGGAGACGGACTCGGTGATATCCGCCGGCCCGTGGCAAGTACCACAGAGATAGAGGCCGTCGGTGGCGAAGTCCACCGGGCGCAGCTTGACGTGGGCCTCGAACATGAACCCGTCCCCGCCCATGGGGACGCGCAGCATCTTGGCTGTCTCCCTGCCCCCCTCGTTCATCATCAGGGGGGTGGAGAGGACCACCAGGTCGGGGTGGTATTCCATGTCCCGGTTCATGAGCTGGTGATGGAAGCTCACCTTGAGCCCCCCGTCCTCCACGCTCACCTCGGGGCGCCGCTCGGGGTCGTATTTCTTGAAGCGCACGCCCGCCTCGCGGGCGCGCCGGTAGTTGTCCTCGTAACGCTGGCCGTAGACCTCGATGTCGTTGTGGAGGATCTCCACCTTCACCTCTGGGAATAGCTCCTTCAGGGCCAGGGAGTTCTTCACCGCGGTGGCGCAGCAGACGCGCGAGCAGTACGGCAGCACCTGCCCCCGGGAGCCCACGCACTGGATCATCACCACTTCACCGACGTCCTTCAGTTTGCCGTCCTTCATAGCCGTCTCGAGCTGTTTCTGGGTCACGATGCGGGGATCGGTGCCGTAGCCGTAGAGGCCGGCCGGCTCGAACTCGTCCGCCCCGGTGGCGGTGACGATAGTCCCCACCTTGATGCGGGAGAGCTCGCCGCCCTTGTCCAGGGAGACCAGGAAGTTACCGTAATAGCCGTCGATGGCGTTGATGCGGGTGCCCAGGTGCACGGTGAGGTCATCCGTCTCCGCGATCCTCCGCTTGAGGGCGGATATGACCTCGTCCGCCTTGCGGTTCTCGGGGAAGAGGTTGTAGAGGTAGCGCAGCATGCCGCCCAGCTCCGCCTCCTTCTCCACCAGGTACACCGGGAAGCCCTGCCGGGCGATGGAGATGGCGGCGGTCATGCCGGAAACCCCTCCCCCGATGACCAGGGTGGCGGGGTGGATCTCCAGCTCGATCTCCTCCTGCTCCTCCAGCAGCGAGGCCCGGGCCACGGACATGCGCACCAGGTCCTTGGCCTTCTCGGTGCCGCGGTCCCATTCGTTCATGTGCACCCAGGAGCACTGGTCGCGGATGTTGGCGAAATCGAAGAGGTACTTGTTCATCCCCGCCTCCTCGCAGGCCTGGCGGAAGAGGGGCTCGTGGGTGCGCGGGGTGCACGAGGCCACCACCACGCGGTTGAGTTTGTACTCTCTTATGGCGGAACGGATGGAGGCCAGTCCGTCCTCGGCGCAGGAGTAGAGGTTGTGCTCGGCGTGGACCACGTGGGGCAGGGTGGCGGCGTACTCCGCCACCTTGGGCACGTCAAGGAAACCGCCGATGTTCGCGCCACAGTGGCAGATGAACACGCCGATGCGCAGCTCTTTTTGATCCTCTTCCTTTTTTTCCTTCTTCTCCTCGCTCATACCCTCAACTCCCGTTTTAGCTCGATCGCGGATGCTTGCGCGGTCCGCCTATTTTCCGGCCTTCACCTCTTCCTCGCCGGCGCCTTGCCGGCCTGGGCGATGATCTCCGCCGCCCGGTTGGCCGCTCCCCCGCCCTGCTCCACGGAGTCGGTGACGTCCATGGGGGCCTGGCACGTGCCGGCTATGAGAATCCCCGGGCGCGTAGAGTCCAGCGGATTCAGCAGGTCGTCCTCGGCCTTGAAGAAGCCGTACTCGTCCACCTGCACCCCCAGGGTCGCGGCCAGGTTCTCCACCCCGGGCCAGGGCACGAAAGCGGTGGAGAGCACCAGGAAATCCACCTCCAGGGACTTGATCCCCCCGCTCTCGCCGTCCTCGTACCAGATGGTGAGGTTCTTGGTCTGCGGATCCTCGGTGACCTCGCCGGGTTTGGCCCGCACGTAGGTGATGCCGTAATCGCTCTTACCGCGGCGGATGTACTCATCGAAACCCTTGCCGAAGGCGCGCAGGTCGGTGTAGAAGATAAAGTTCTCGATGTCCGGGTAATGCTCGCGGGCGAGCATGGCGTCCTTGGTCGCGTACATGCAGCACACCGAGCAACAGTAGGGGTTGCCCAGGCGCAGGTCGCGGGCGCCCACGCACTGGATGAATCCCTGGCGCCTGGGTTGCTCGTGGTCGTTGAAGCGGTGGACGTGGCCGCCGGTGGGGCCGGAGGCGTTGATCAGCCGCTCGTACTCCATGGCGGTTACCACGTTGGTATAGCGGCCGTAACCGTACTCGGTGATCTCGGTGGGGTCGTATTCCACCAGGCCGGTCGCTACGATGATAGCCCCCACGTCGAGGGTGACCTCGACCGGCTTCATCTTGAAGTCCACGGCCTTGCGCTGGCAGGCCCGGATACAGGGCATCTTGCACTTCTCGCCGCGCAGGGTAAAGCAGGTCTCCGCATCCACGCAGGCGATACGCGGCACCGCCTGCAGGAACGGCATGTACGCCGCTCCCCGCCGCCCCAGGTTGGCGTCCCACTTATTGGGGAACTCGCCGGAGCGCACGCAGGCCTCGATGCAGTCGCCGCAGCCGGTGCACAGGTCCTCGTTCACGTAGCGGGGCTTTTTGAGCACGGTCACCTTGAAGTCCCCCGCCTTTCCCTCCACCTTCACGACCTCGGCGTAGGTCATGACGTCGATGTTGGGGTTGTTGTAGCACATGATCATCTTGGGGGCCAGGATGCAGATGGAGCAGTCGTTGGTGGGAAAGACCTTGTCCAGGATGGCCATGCGCCCCCCGATGGTCGGCTCCCTCTCCACCATGCGCACCTGGTAACCCTTGTCGGCCAGGTCCAGCGCAGCCTGGATGCCGCACACCCCGCCGCCTATGACCATGACTTCCTTGTCGTGCAGTATCTTGGCTTGTCCTGTAGCCATCTATCTCACCCCTTACTCGAGGATGACTTATTTGTGCCGGAGGTGCTTGTGCCGGAGGTGCTTGTGCCGGAGGTGCTTGTGCCGGAGGTGCTCTTCTTGGCCGGGCTCTTCCCGGCGGCTTTGCTCGCCGGGCTCTTCGCTGGGCTCTTCCCGGCTGGGCTCTTTACGGCGGTTTTCTTCGCCGGGCTCTTCGCGCCAGCTTTGCTCGCCGCCTTGCCGCCTTCCCCCTTGAGGCCGGCCGCCTCCGCCAGAAAAGCGGTGAGGTCCACGATCTCTATCTCCGCCTCCGCCCGCTCCACCGGGAGCTGGCCGGTGAGGGCGCAGTTGAAATGGATGGAGCATTTCAAGCACGGGGTGATCATGCGCGTGGCGCCGGTGCGCACCGCCTCCTTGAGGCGTTCCACCTGCAGGCCCTTGCTGCATTGACCGCAACTCACCCACGAGGAGACGCCGCAGCAAATGGCGTCCGCGCGGCTGCGCTCCATCTCCACCAGTTCCGCACCGGTCTCAGCGATGAGCCTGCGCGGCGCATCGTAGACCCCAAGATGGCGCCCCAGGCGGCAGGGGTCCTGCAGGGTGACCTTGCCGCTGCCGCCCCCCAGCCCCAGTTTGCCCAGGCGCTCCTCCAGCACCTCGGAGATATGATAGACCTCCATGTCGAGGCCCCCGTAGGCCGGGTAATCAACCTTGAGGGTGCGGTAGCATTCCGGACAGGCGGTGACTATCTTTTTCGCGCCCGCCGCCGCCAGCTCCTTCGCGTTGATCTTGACCAGTCGCTTGAATCCCTCGGCGTCGCCGCTCCAAAGCAGGTCGTGGCCGCAGCAGCGCTCGCCTTCGAGCACCACCGGCTCGATGCCGGCCAGGTTCAACAGCGCCACAGCGTCGCCGGGTATCTCCCCTACTTTCACCGGCAGCTCGGAGTAGAGGGCCTGGTAATAAGAGGCGCATCCCGCGAAGTAAAGAAAGTCGCTTTTCGCCGTGGCCTTGGCCTTTATCTTCGAGCCCTCGGGATAGGAGAGCAGCCGGTTCTGCTTCAGCTCCGGGGCAGCCTGTATGCGCATGAGGTCCAATGCCACTCCGGTATGGCTGGCCCGTCCGGGGGAACCGATGCGGCAGGCCTCCGCCCGCGCCCCCCGCACGAACTCGCAGAACTCCACCCCCGAGGGGCAGCGCTGCTCGCACATCTTGCAGGTAAGGCAGGACCACAACAGGCGGTCGGTCTCCACCTCGTCCGCCAGGTCCTCCAGGGCGGTCTCGATGATGCGCCGCGGGCTGAAGCGGGGGTCGCGCCGCGCCACCGGGCAGGAGGCGGTGCACTTGCCGCACTCCAGGCAGTTGAGGACACCAGTGGACTCCACCAGTTCACCGAAATCCCCCTCCGCCTGCAGCGGGGCCTTGCCGTTCCCTGCCAGGGGCGAGGCCCCCAGCTTGCGCAGCTCCCGCACGAAACCGTCTATGGTCTGGGCGAAGACGGCGCCCTCGTTGGCGTTGACCCATTTCAGGACGAGGCGCTCCCGCCCCAGGCCGGCCAGATCGAGGACGTCGTAGAGCTCCTCCACCCGGCGCGCGGCGTATTGGTTGCCGCTGACGTAGTGGCAGTCCGCCTCGTGGCACCCCGCCACGATCACCCCGTCCGCCCCCAGTTGGAAGGCACGCACCACGAATGCGGGGTCCAGCCTGCCGGAGCACATGGTGCGGATGATCTCCACGTTCGGGGGATACTGCATGCGCGACACGCCCGCCATATCCGCCCCGGCGTAGGCGCACCAATTGCAGCAGAAGGCCACGATCCTGGGCTCCTGCGTCGTGTTTCTCTTCCCCGCCATGGCTATTCCTCCATCTCCGCGCTGATCATGGCGAAGATCTGGTCGTTGGTGAAATGTTCGGTGGTGATGGCGCTGGAGAGGCAGGCCGCCGAGCAGGTGCCGCAATGCTTGCACAAGGCCGGGTTGACCTCGGCCAGCAGGGCATCATCCACCTTGAGGAGGGCGATGGCCCCGAAGGGGCACACCTCCACGCAGGTGCCGCAGCCGCGGCAGGCTTCCGCGTCCACCTGTGCCACGGCGCCCTCCGAGCTGAAGGTCGGCTTGGAGAGGACCACCGCGGCGCGCGCGGCGGCGCCCTTGGCCTGGGCCACGTTCTCCGCGATGGCCTTGGGGCCGTGGGCCACGCCGCAGAGGAAGATGCCGTCGGAGGCGAAGTCCACCGGGCGCAGCTTGACGTGGGCTTCGGAGAAGAAGCCATGTTCGTCCAAGGGGACCTTGAGCATCTCCGAGACCACCCGCGCTCCCGGTGATGGCAGCACCGCCGCCGACAGCGCCACCAGGTCCGCCTCGAACTCCACCGCGAAGTCGAGGGCGGCGGGGCGCAGGCTGACCGTAAGGCTTTTTTTGTCCGCCTTGACCGCGGGGGGCTCGTCCTCGCGATAACGCAGGAAGAGCACCCCGGCCTCGCGTGCCTGCCGGTAGTAGTCCTCCTTAAAACCGTAGGCCATGATATCCCGGAAGAGGACGACCACCTGCGTCTCCGGGCTCTTCTTTTTTATGGTCAGTGCGTTCTTGATGGCCAGCCCGCAGCAGATGCGGCTGCAGTAGAGGCGCTCGGAGTTGCGGGAACCCACGCACTGGATCATGACCACCGTCTTTTCCGAGGCGCCCACCTCGTGCAGCCTCTGCTCCAGCTCGGATTGGGTGAGCACGCGGGGGTCCTCGCCGTAGAGGTACCCTTCGGGCTTGTACTCCACCCCGCCGGTGGCCACCACTATGGCCCCTACCTCGAGCATCTCCGTCTTGCCGCCCGACTTCACGCCGGCGGTGAAGTTGCCTACGTATCCGGTCACGCCGGAGAGCTCGGCCCCGGTGTGGATCTTTATTTTGGGATGTGAGCCGACCTTGCTCACCAGCTCCGCCACCCGGGCGTGGGGGTCCTCGCCGGAAAGGGTGGTATGGTGGGCCAGCAGGTTGCCGCCCAGGCCCTTCTCCCTCTCCACGATATGCGCCTCGAAACCCTGCTCGGCGAGCTCCAGGGCCGCGGTCATGCCGGAGAGGCCTCCCCCGATGATCAGGGCGGAGGGCTTCACCGGGATGTCGTAGGTGGGGAGCGGCCTGAGCAGGCCGGCCCTGGAGACGGCCATGCGCACCAGGTCCCTGGCCTTGGCCGTGGCGACAGTCCTATCCTTATGCACCCAGGAACAGTGGTCCCGGATGTTGGCCATCTCGAAGAGGTAGCGGTTGAGGCCCGCCTCGCGGCAGGTCTCGCGGAAGAGGGGCTCGTGGGTGCGGGGGGTGCAGGCGGCCACCACCACGCGGCCCAGGTCGTGCTCCGCGATGGCCTCGCGGATCTTCTCGCACCCCTCCGCCGAGCAGGTGTACAGGTTGTCCTCGGCGTACGCCACACCGGGCAGGCTCCGCGCGTAATCCCTGACCTTCGCCACGTCCACGGTGGCGGCGATGTTGGTGCCGCAGTGGCATACGAAGACGCCGATGCGCGCCTCGGGGCCGACCTCTTTCTCCTGCGGGTACTCTTTCTCGACCACCATGGTCCCGCGGGCTCCCGCCAGCAGGGCCATGGCCTCCGCGGCCGCCCCCGACGCCTGGGCCACCGTCTCCGGGATGTCGCGGGGACCGGTAAAGGCGCCGCAGGCGTAGACGCCGGGCACGCTGGTGCGCAGAGGCTGGAAGGGCCCATTGCTCGCAAAACCGTACCGGTTGAGCTCAACTCCCATGCCCCGGAAGACCTCCAGCCCCTGCGGGGGCTTGAAGCCGGTGGAGAGCACCACCAGGTCGAAGGGGAGCTCCTGCAGGCCCTTGCCGTCGTCCTCCACCTTGAGCGCCAGGCCGCCCTCGCCTACCTGCACCAGCGGCTCGCGGAAACGGTGGAAGACGATGCCGTATTCCTCCTGGGCCCGCTTGAAGAACGCCTCGTACCCCTTGCCGAAGGAGCGTTGATCGTGGAAAAAGATATGGCAGTCTATGTCCGGCTCGTGGTCCTTGACGATTATGGCCTCCTTCACGGCGAAGGCGCAGCACACTCCGGAACAGTAAGGCAGTTCCCCTTGCTTGAGGGAACGGGAACCCACGCATTGCAGCCAGGCGATATTCCGGGGGTTGGTGGAGTCAGAGGGACGCAGGATCTCTCCGCCCGTGGGCCCGCTGGCGCACTGCAGCCGCTCCATCTCCATGGCCGAGATGACGTCGGGGTGGGCGTATCCGTAAGGGGCCAATGCCGCGGGGTCGTAGGGCGTGAGCCCGGGGGCCAGGATGACCGCCCCCACCTCCAGGGTCTCCTCTTTGTCCTTGAGCTCGAAGTCCAGGGCCTTGACCTCGCAGGCATCCACGCACTTACTTTTGCACTTGCCCTTGGTGAGCATGAGGCAGCTCGCCTTATCCACCAGGGCCAGCTTGGGCACCGCCTGCGGGAAGGGCAAAAAGACCGCGCCGCGCTTGGCCATGCCCGCCTGGAAGGCGTCCGGCACCCGCCCGGCCTGCACGCAGGCCTCGGCGCATGCGCCGCAGCCGGTGCACTTTATCTCGTCGATGAAACGGGACTTCTTCAGGACCTTGACCCTGAAGTCCCCCGCCTCGCCCTCTATCCCCAACAGCTCGGAGTAGGTCACCAGCTCCACGTTGGGGTGGTTGTCCAACTCCACCATCTTGGGGGACAGTATGCACATGGAGCAGTCGTTGGTGGGCAGGGTCTTATCCAGCATGGCCATGACCCCGCCGACGGAGGGGCCGGTGTCCACGAGATAGACCTTGAAGCCGGCCTCGGCCAGGTCCAGGCTGGCCTGGATGCCGCCGATGCCGCCACCCACCACCGCTACGGCCCCGGTCAACTTCTTGTCCTTAGCCAATTTGACATCCCTTCCTGTTCAGCCGCATCGCCCAGGTCCTCCGGCCCGGTTGCCGTCTATCGGCGCTGCGCTCCCGGCCGATGTCCCAGGTATCTCCACGCTTTCACGTTCTCTCATCATGCCGCTTTACTCCACCGGGACGGGCGTTCACTCCTCGGATTCGGCCAGCATGAGCTCGTAATCCTCGTCCACCTTCTTCTGGATGTAGGCGATATCCTCTTCACCCAGGTGGCGGAATCTGCCCTGCGCCTTGATGTAGTCGAGCACCGGCCGGCGCTGGGGCACCTTGAGGGTGATCTTCCTGACCCCATCCACTATCTCGTAGAGGTTGAATATCCCCGCCTCCACCGCCATGCGCCCGATCTCGATGGTCAGCTCCGAACCGCAGCGCCACCCGGTGGGGCAGGGCGCGAAGATGTGCAGGTACTTGGGCCCGCGCATCTCGGCCGCCTTTACCACTTTCTGGAAGAGGTCCATGGGGTAGCTGGTGCACGCCGTGGCCACGTAGGGGATGTGATGGGCGGCCGCAATGGCGGGCATGTCTTTTTTCCACGTGGTCTGGCCCTTGGATTCCTTGCCCGCCGGGCTGGTGGTGGTGGAGGCTCCGAAGGGCGTGAGGCCCGAACGCTGGATGCCGGTGTTCATGTAGGCCTCGTTGTCGTAACAGATATAGATGAAGTCGTGCCCCCGCTCCAATGCTCCCGAGAGGGCCTGCAACCCGATATCGCCTGTACCCCCATCTCCCGCCAAAGCCACCACGTTGATGCGCTCCTCCGGGATGCGTCCCTTGCGCATGAGCACTTTGTACGCCGCCTCGATGCCCGCGGCCGTCGCGGCGGCGTTCTCGAAGGCGGAGTGGATCCAGGGCACGCGCCATGCGGTCTGGGGGTAGGGGCTGGAGATGATCTCGCCGCATCCCGTGGCCTCGGAGATCACGGTATTGGGCCCCAGGGCTTTGAGTATGTGCCGGAAGGCCAGCGCGGGCCCGCAGCCCTGGCAGGCGCGGTGGCCGGGGGCGAAATACTCCTTGAGCGGCAGCGCCCGTGGTACGAAATACTTTGCCTGTTCGGTGTGGTCCATCTCAGTCCCTCACTCCCTGACCCCGTACATCTCGTAATAGGGGATCTCCCCCTTCTCCGCGTACCCGAGCGACTTCTCCATCATCTCGGTGAACTGTGCGACCATGACGTCCCGGCCGGAGAGGCCGGCGATAAAACTCGCGATGTCCGGCCGCTTCTTCTCGTGATAGAAAGCCGCGCGCAGCTCGCCCGCGATGGGGCCGCCCGCTCCTCCCGTGGAGAGGGCGCGGTCCACCACCGTGAGCAGCTTGGCGCCGCCCAGGTCGCGCAGGATGTCCTCGCGCGGGAAGGGCCTCCACAGCTTGAGGGAGGCCAGCCCCGCCTTGATGCCCTTGTCCCTCAGTCCGTCCACCGCCAGGCGGGCGGTGCCAGCGAAAGCGCCGGCGATGACCAGGACGAGCTCCGCGTCCTCGGCGCGGTAGAGCTGTATGGGCTGGTAGGTGCGGCCGAAACGCTTGCCCCAGTCCTCCCACACCTCTCGGATGACCGGGTAGGAATCCTTGAGCGCCTCGTCCTGTTGCTTCTTGATCTCCATGAAGTAATCGGGCATGGTGAAACAGCCCATGGAGAGCACCTCGTGGGGATCCAGCCGGTACTTGGCGTTATATGGAGGCAGGAAAGAGCTCACCTCCTCCTTGTCCAGCATCTCGATGGGCTCGATGACGTGGCTGAGGTGGAAGCCGTCGAGGCAGAGCATCATCGGCAACAGCACCCGCTCGTCCTCCGCCATGCGGAAGGCCTGGATGGTCATGTCGAAGGCCTCCTGGCCGTTCTCGGCGAAGATGACTATCCACCCGCAGTCGCGCACGCTCATGATATCGCTCTGGTCCCCCCAGATGGTGAGGGGCGCCGAGAGGGTGCGGGTGACCAGGGTCATCACGATAGGCAGCCGCAAACCCGAGGCGATGTAGAGCATCTCGCTCATCAGCGCCAGGCCCTGGGCGGCGGTGGCGGTGAAGGTGCGCGCCCCCGCGGCCGCCGCGCCGATGCAGCAGGACATGGCGGAGTGCTCGGACTCCACCTTGATGTACTCCGCATCCAGGTGCCCCTCCGCCACCGACTCCGAGAGGTTCTCCACGATGTGGGTCTGGGGGG
>CAYHAT010000052.1:0-13651 GCA_964354675.1 uncultured Actinomycetota bacterium
TCAAGATAACGGGAGGCCCCTTCGTCTACAAGGTCGCGAACCCCACGGTCAGTCTGGTGCAGGACGTGGAGGAGAATCCCGAGACCGTAGAAGGGACCATCGTCTCCGTCACCGGAGCCGACACCGGCTATACCAGTGCGCCCGGCTGTACTATCATCGCCCAGTTCGACCTGACCGAACTTGCCTTGGGGCCATACAACGTGGAGGTGACCAACGTAGAGCCGGAGTTGATCGGGCACGTCACCTCCGATCCGGACCCGCTGGAACGCGTGTACACGGTAACGGAGCCGCCACCGCCGGAGATCGACACCATCTACGTGTTCGGCAGCGGCCAGACCTCCGCTTACCGCAACGTGGGTAACCCGTGGAAACTGGTGTTCGAGGGGAGGTACTTCAGCCGCAACGGCACGCCCCCGGTGGAGGTATGGCTCTGCGAGTCGGTGACCGGGGGTGGAGAGCCGGCGGGCAACAGGGTGCAGGGGACGAACGTCTCCGTGCCCAACAACACCACCATCATCGCGGATTTCAACCTCTCGGGCCTGCCGGTGGGCTTCTACAAAGGCTACGTCAAGAACCTCAGCAGCGACATCGCCGGATGGACGGTCGGTGCACCGTTCGAGGTGCGGGAGTTCAACGCCAACATCGGCAGTTTCGTCCCGGATACGGGGTACGCGTTCTTCGAGAACTACTACGATATCCCCTCCAAGATAACCGGTGCCGGGTTCCTTTCCACCTCGGGCGTATTCATAAGGGACACAACCGCGTCGGTGGAATACGACCTGGCGGGAGCGTACACGGTGACCAGCGACAACGAGATGGCGGTCAACCTCAACCTTATCGCCTGCGACAACGCCCACAACTGGAGGCTGCGGGTATACTTCGGCGGCGAGTACCTGGAAAAGGACTTCGACATCACGCTGGGCCCGGCGAAGATACTCCCGCCCGACGATACCAAGAAGGTGGTCAGGATATATGCCGAGAGAAGCGGAAGCACCTCGGCCTGGCATGAGGAGACCACTGCCGTCAAGGCATGGGCCTGGAACAGCTATACGTGGTGGTTCTGGACGATACGCGGTTACGCCACTTTCGAGGTGAAGGGGATGGGCTTCCCCATCCCAGCCAACGGGCAGACCAACCTCAGGGTATGGGGCACGGGCCTCGACGTCAACGGCAACTTCGACTGCACCATGGACAGGAACACCAAGACGGTGAAGATAACGTCGAGCCCCCGGTGGGAGATGCCGCTCAACTCGACCGGGCTGTATAACATGGAGGTATATCGTAGCGGAGACGCCGCGAACAAGAACACCCATCTGCAGAGATGGGAACTGAAGGCGAACTGAGATGAACGAGGAAACCAGGCACTCGAGAGCAGGTCTTGCAGGGCTGAACCCCGGTATAAGGGGCGAGGAGGGGTTCACCCTTGCGGAGATGATGGTGTTCCTGGCGATCATGGTCATCTTTCTCGTCGGGATCGGCGGGATGATCACCTCCGGGGTCAACAGCTCCACGGCATCCTATAACGTGGTCAAGATGGGGGAGGCCGGCAACAGCGCCATGAGCACCATGATCAGGCAGATAAGGGTGGCGGCCTCGGTCGATGTTAACAGCGGTTCCAGCCGGCTCACCTTCACAGGCGACCTCGATGGCGACGACGTCGGGGACACGCAGGACTTCAGGCTGGAGGGCGGCTACCTGATGATGGGCGACCTGCAGTGGATCGCGGACGCCTACAGCATCCAGTTCACCTATTACTGGTACGACGAAACGGACAAGCAGGTCAAGGAACTCGCGGCCGGCTCGGCCGGATGGAACACGGCCATCCGCAGGGTGGATATCGAGCTCGTGCTCGCCAGGCAGTCTGGAAGAAATACTATCTATAGGACATATACCGGCAGTGTGACCCTGAGAAACGTCCTGGACCAGGACTGACCTTACCGAGGTGTTGGAAATGAAGACGAACAAGAATATGCGGGTGAAGACGGGCGGAAAGCCCGTGGTCGAAAGGGAAGAAGGCTTCGCCATCGTGGTGGTGCTGGTGGCCTTGCTCATGCTCTCGGTGCTGGGGGCGGCGAGCCTGCTGCTCATGGTATCGTCTCTGCAGGGGGTCGTGAACACCAAGCCGGAAGACCGGGCCTTCCAGATCGCGGAGTCCGGTCTCTACGTAGCCCATGCCAAGATAGCCAACGAGGAGGTGGCCGGCTCGGAATACGTGGGTGACGGCGAACTCCTGGGAGGAGATTATGCGATCGCTATCAGCCCCGTAGACGGCACCTACGATTACGTCGTGACCTCGGAGGGGAGTTATATCCAGGCCGGCACCACCTATCGCAGGAAGATCAGGGAGGTCGTGACCTTCAGCAGCGTGCAAGCGTTCGACGCCATGAAGTACTACCTCTTCTATGCCGGCAACGACATCAACATCGACGCGGACGAGACCATCAACGTCGCCTTTCCCATACAGATAAACGGAAGCATGAGGGCGGAGGGAGATGTCAACATCAACGCTGCGCCCGATATATCTTTCGGTAATCAAATCACCGTCAACGGGGACGTAGAGGCCATGGGCGATATCGAGATAATCAACGACCCCAAGTTCTTCGGGTGGAATACCATAAACTTCAACGGCGATATCATGGCGGGAGACAAGGTGGCCCATACCGGCGGGCACCTGACTTTCAGGGCTTTAGGGCGGTTCAGCCTGTTTCCTTTCGAACTCTCCTTTGCCGTGACCAACGCGGCGAATGGCGTCGGTCAGAAGATCTGGTGTACCTCCAACCCACCGGTGGAGGAGATCGGAGGGTTCTGGTTTTTTGGCAGCTGGGTGCCCATGGGAGATATCAACAGGCCGGTGCCTACCTATCAGCCGGGATGCTCCGAGGTCTATCTCCCGAAACCCAACTTCGCATATTACAAGGCCTTAGCCGAGCAGCAGGGCAACGTGGTGCCGGGCGGGACCGTGCTATCTGGCAACCTGGGGGATATGAGCATGTCCTCCATGACCGTTATCTACTGTGAAGGCGACCTGACCCTGAGAAACCTGGAATATGAGGACCCGAACATGAGGGGAACCTTCGTCTGCGAGGGTGATTTCGAGGCCGAGCAAGGGATGCACTTCGCCCAAGACCCGGCATTCCAGGTCATCGCCAATGGCGATGTCTCGTTCGATAATGTGGTATGGGAATTCGACTGGGATTATATTACTGATCCCGGTAATGCCAGATTCTTCTTCTGGTCCGGAAACAACGCCTATATTGACCTGGGGATGTTTTCCGGCCAGTTCCTGCAGGTGACCGCGGTGAACGACGTCAATGTCTTCAGCTCTGATTCGCTCTTTTCTGCTCCGGTGGTGAATTATTTCGCGCCGGACGTAGACGTATCCGGGTTCCCCGTGGACATGATCATAAGCGAGTGGAAGGAGCTGCCGAGCGAGTAGCGGGCATACCCTTATATTCAACGGAGGCCCGCCGCATGGCGGGCCTCCACTCTTTTCCGCTGCACTGCCTCACGAGAGCCGCTTTTCGAGACGGGATTTGCCTGCAGGCGGTCCTTATGGATAACCTATGCTTAGATGATATGTAGTGGCACGCATGCGCAGAAGTAACAGAGAGGTGATGAATTGACGGAGACCGGAGGTTATACCGCGAGGCGCAAGGCTTACCGCGGGCTGATGCACAAGGAAGGACTGGACGGGCTCATAGTCACCAATCTTCCTGACGTACGCTACCTGTGTGGTTTCAGCGGCTCCAGCGGGATGGTAGTACTTCTGCGCGAGAGGGGGTATTTCCTGACCGACTTCCGTTATCGCGAGCAATCCGCGTTGGAGGTATCCGGCCTGAGGACGGTCATCTACGACGCGAGCCCCGAGGAGGGCGCGGCCGGCATCCTGCGCCGCCATACTGGATCCAGGCTGGGTTTCGATCCCGCATACCTGTCCTATGCCGGCGTCATGGCGATGCGTCGCCACCTCAAGGGTATCGCCAGCCTGGTACCCCTGAAAGGGTCTCTGACGTTGCTGAGAGCGCGTAAGAGCCCTGCTGAGCTGGCCATAATACGAAACAACATAGGATTGGCGGAAGCGGCCTTTAAAAAGGCCCTGGGCGATGTGACCGGGGAGACCAGGGAGGAGGGCCTGGCGGCGGCCGTGGATATAGAAGCCCGCAGGATGGGGGCGGAAGGGCCATCCTTTGAGACCATCGTAGCCGGTGGAAACCGCGGGGCCCTGGTGCACGCCCGGCCCTCGCGGCGAAAGTTAAGGGGTGCGACGGTGATCGACTGGGGCGTGGTGCGCGGGGGTTATTGCACTGATACCACCCGCACCGTGTCCTTCGGAAAGGTACCTCCAGAATTGAGGAAGGCCCACCGCCTCGTGTTGGATGCACAGCAGCGCGCCCTGGAAAAGGTCGGGCCGGGCGTTCGGGCCCGCGACGTAGACAGCGCATCGCGCGAGACTATCGACCGGGCCGGTTACGGTGCCGCTTTCGGGCACGGGCTCGGGCATGGGGTCGGGATGGAGGTGCACGAGCACCCTTACGTGGGTAAGAACAGCAGTGAGGTGCTCGAGGAAGGGATGGTCTTCACCGCTGAACCCGGCATATACCTTCCGGGGATAGGTGGCGTAAGGGTGGAGGACATGGTGCTCGTGACGGCAGGCGGACCGGAGCTGCTGAACACCCTGCCCCGCAGCCTGGACCCCGCAGACTACCTCTGAATATGGGGTCAGGTCTTGTTTTTTGCATACTCCAGTATCCAAACGAATACGGTACAGTAAAACCCTTTTCGCGAATCAATGTGAGCGGCCAGAGATACTCTGGTATGAAAAAAACAAGACCTGACCCCGATAAGAGCGGCGGCGGCTGTGCTAAAATGAGTGGCGCGCGCAGGGATCGAGACAGGAGCGAGACAGCATGATAACGACCGCAGATTTCAGGAACGGCATGACCATCGAGATGGACGGGAACCTCTTCAACCTCGTTTATTTCCAGCACGTGAAACCGGGAAAGGGCGGCGCTTTCGTGCGCACCCGGCTCAAGAACCTGAAGACGGGGGCGGTCACCGAGAGGACCTTCCGCGCGGGGGAGAAGGTGGAGCTGGCCATCCTGGACAAACGCAGGATGCAGTTCTTGTACCGGGAGGGGAACAGCTTCTTTTTCATGGACACCGAGACCTACGAACAGTTGCCCATCACGCAGGAGGAGGTAGGCGAGACGGCGAAGTTCCTCCTGGAGGGCACAACCGTGGAGGTGGCCTTATGCGATGGGAGGTCGGTGGGCGTCGAGCCCCCGGTCTTCGTCGAGATGGAGGTCGCGGAGACGGCTCCGGGGGTGAAGGGGGATACCGCCAGTGGAGGGAGCAAACCGGCGATCCTGGAAAGCGGTATGGTGGTGAACGTGCCGCTTTTCATCGAAGCCGGCAACAGGATAAAAGTGGACACGCGCAGCGGCGAATACGTGGAGAGGGTGGATTAAAGGACATGCTTGACGCGGGGACTTTCAAGATGCGCCCGGGCATCCTGGAGCTCATAGCCGGCATAGCACTCTCGGGGGTGGAGGGTGCCTCGGGCACCGGGGTGCGCCTCGACCATCCCGAGGACCTGAAGAAACGCAAGAACCTGAGCAAGGGCATAAAGGCCGAGGCCGATGAGGGTAAGGTCACCTTCGACGTCGAGGTGGACCTGGAGTACGGTAAGGATTTTATCGAGCTGGCTAGGAGCATCCAGGGATCGGTAAAGGAGATGGTAGAGGCCATGACCGGGTGGGACGTAGTAGCCGTGAACGTGAACGTGGTGGGGGTGAACGCCCTCTAGGTGAACGGACCCAAGCCACTAGGCAGGCGCACCCTGGGCCGCATGCTGGCCTGCGACATCCTCTACCAGATGGACCTGACCGGGGACGACCTGGAGAAGGTGATAAAGGATTTCAACCGCATGTTGGGGGAGGGCATCGAGGAAGCGGACGCGCCGCCCGAGGATATACCAGATATCTCCCTGGAGCACGTAAGGCTATTGCTCGGGAACGGTGCGCAGATAGAGGAACTGGTAGCGTTCGGCTCGGAGAGCTTTGAGTACCCCGAGATGCTGCCCGAGTTCTCCCGCGAACTGGTCGATCTCTATCTGGGCAACCGGGGGGATATAGACAGCCTGATAGCCTCCTACGCCGACCGCTGGTCGCTGGAACGCATGCCCATGGTGGACCGCAACCTCTTGCGGCTCGCCTTCACCGAGATACTTCACCGCTCCGATATACCCACCAAGGTGACCATCAACGAATATCTCGAGCTGGCCAAGGCCTTCTCTACCGAGGACTCCGGGAAGTTCATCAACGGCGTACTGGGAAAACTGGTCAAGGACAGGGCGACCGACGACCGCACGGGCACAGGCGGGCCTGAGGACGTATAGACGGTCGGCCTGAAGAAGCCAGGGATAAAGGCTTTTTTATGCTTCTGCCCCCGCAGCCTCGAGGCCATGCGGGCGTAATGGGTGAATAACAACCGTTCCTATGCTATAACGCCACATCTTGTGTATTGCCCCACAGCGTGGATGGGTGTTATCCTAGGGTAGACCTTTAATTCAGTCCTGCGAGGCTGGCAAGGGAAAATATGGAACATCGATCGGAGCCTTCTTGCGCCAGCCGCAGGGAGGCTTTTTAACGTTGGAGGTGGCAGGTGACATTCAAGGAACGCATCAAGGTCATGGAGGAGGCGGATGTGCGCCGTGCCGTGCAGCGCATCTCGCACGAGATCGTGGAGCGTAACAAGGGGGCGGGAGACGTGGTCGTGGTAGGCATCCGGACTCGCGGGGTCCCCCTCTCCCTGCGCATAGCGGCTGCGGTTTCCGGTATCGAGAGCGTGGAGGTTCCCGTGGGCAGGCTGGACGTCACCTTGTACCGGGACGATCTGCGCACCATGAGCCAACCGGTGGTGAGGGAGACCCACCTGCCCGGAGATATCGGAGGCAAGAACGTGGTCATCGTGGACGATGTCCTCTACACCGGGCGCAGCGTGCGGGCGGCCATGGACGCTATCATCGACTTCGGCAGACCCGCCACCATACAACTGGCGGTCCTGGTGGACCGGGGGCATCGCGAGCTGCCTATCAGAGCCGACTACGTCGGCAAGAACGTCCCCACTTCCCCCGGGGAAAAGGTGAGGGTAGCCCTCAAGGAGGTTGATGGAGAGGATGGCGTCTACATCGGGTACGAGGAGGAATGAACCCGTCGCGAGGCGGGATTTTTATTTGGCCGGCTTGACGCGCCACGCGTTTAGGCCAGAACACTACATGTTCTCTAGATCGCATGCCTTGGCGGAAGTGACGGAGCCCGGCCCCGGTATATGGAAGGAGGCGGGACTTGACTGAGAAGAGGCATCTTTTGGACGTGGACGACCTGGACCGCGAGGATATCGAAAGAGTGCTCGAGACGGCCCTTTCCTTCTCCGAGGTCCTGAGGCGGCCCATAAAGAAAGTCCCGTCCCTGCGGGGAAAGACGGTGGTAAACCTTTTCTACGAGTCGTCGACGCGGACGCGCATGTCCTTCGAGGTAGCCGCGAAGAGGCTCAGCGCCGACGTGCTGAACTTCACCGTATCGGCCTCCAGCGTCGAGAAGGGGGAGAGCTTCAAGGATACCGCCCTCACCCTGGAGGCCATGGGTGTGGACGCCGTGGTGATCAGGCACCCGGTGGCGGGCGCCCCCTGGCTTCTGCGCCAGTGGTTGGATGCGGCCATCCTCAATGCAGGGGACGGCATGCATGCGCACCCCACCCAGGCCCTCCTGGATATCTTCACCTTGCGTGAGAGGATAGGCGAGCTGGAGGGCAGGACCATCGCCTACGTCGGGGATGTACTCCATTCGCGCGTGGCGCGTTCCGGCGTAAAAGCCTGCCGTGCCATGGGCATGGAGGTGATCGCGGTGGCACCACCCACGCTGCTGCCTCCGGTGGCCCTCGAAGGAGTGGAGACGTGCAGCGATCTCGACGCGGTCATCCCGCGCTGTGACGCCCTTTACGTGTTGCGTATCCAGAAGGAGAGGCAGAAGGAAGGTAGGTTCCCCTCCCTGGAGGAGTACATAAGGCTGTACCAGCTGAACGCGGGGCGGCTTGGAAAAGCCAAACCCCGGGTGGTCGTGATGCACCCCGGACCCATGAACCGGGGCGTGGAGATCTCCTCCGAGGTGGCCGACGCACCATACGCCGCGATAACGGCACAGGTATCGGCCGGAGTGGCGGTGCGCATGGCGGTACTCTTCATGTTGCTGGGAGGCGCCGAGGGTGGTGAGAAGGTTGCCTGAGGTGCTGATCAGAGGCGCGAGAATCATGGACCCCTGCAACGGCCTTGACGGGAAGATGGACGTAGTAATATCCAGAGGCCGCATAGCGGCGGCGGCCGCAGTGCTGCCCGGGGAGGGACGGGAAGTCATAGAAGCGGCGGGAATGGTGCTGGCGCCCGGGTTCCTCGAACTCCATGCGCATCTGCGCGAGCCAGGCCGGGAGGATGCCGAGACCCTGGAGAGCGGGCTCGAGGCGGCCCTGCGCGGGGGATACACGGCGGTATGCTGTATGCCCAACACCCAGCCGCCCCTCGACAACGCGGTCATCGTGGAGGGGATCGCCGCGAAAGCCAGGGACCTGGGACTCGCCGACCTTTTCCCCATCGGGTGCGTCTCCAGGGGCAGGGAGGGAAAAGAGCTCGCCGAGATGGCCCTGATGCACCTGAGCGAAGCGCGGGTGCGGGCTTTCTCCGACGATGGCAACGGGGTGGACGACTCCGGGCTCATGCGCAGGGCCATGGAGTACGCATCGGCCTTCGAGGGGCTGATCATCTCGCACGCGGAGGACCCGTCGCTTGCCCGCGGAGGCCAGGTCAACGAGGGCACGGTCTCCACCGAGATGGGCTTGCGGGGCATCCCGGCCCTGGCGGAGGAGGTCATGGTGGCCCGCGACCTCCTGCTGGCGGAGGAGACGGGGTGCCGGCTGCACCTGGCTCACCTGAGCACCGCCCGTTCCGTGCGCATGGTAAGGGACGCGAAGAGCCGCGGCGTCATGGTGACGGCCGAGGCCACTCCGCATCACCTGCTCCTAAGCGAGATGGACATCTCCGGCTACGACACCGTGTTCAAGGTAAACCCGCCCCTGCGCACCCCCTACGACGTAAATGCCCTGCAGGAAGCGTTAGAGGACGGCACCATTGACGCCGTAGCCAGCGACCACGCACCCCATACCATAGAGGACAAAGAGCAGGAGTTCGATTACGCACCGTTCGGGGTGGTCGGGATGGAGAGCGCGTTTCCCATGCTGTACAGCGAACTCGTGCTGGAGGGAGGTCTAGGCCTCATGCGCCTGCTGGAGCTGCTCACCAGCGGGCCGGCCCAGGTCCTGGGCCTGCATCCGCCGGAATATGGGGCGGGGATCGTCGAGGGGGCGCGCGCGGACCTGGTCCTGCTGGACCTGGAGAACGAATGGATGCTGAACGCCTTCGATTTCGCGTCCAAGGGGCGTAACTGCCCCTTCCACGGCAGGCGAGTGAGGGGGAGGGTCCGCTGTACCTTCAAGAACGGTAAAGCTGCCTACCGGCTGGCCGACGTGGGGAGTGGTTGAGATGGCGGAGATACAGGAAACCGCGTTGGTGATCGGCCCGGGACCGGTGACCCTGGCCCAGGGGCCGGCTTTCCAGTATATGGCGGCGAGAGGATGCGGGCAGCTACGCAGGCTGGGATTCCATGTATTGGCCCTGGAGGACAACCCGGCTACCCTGATGGACCTGGGGGGCGGTGAAGGCGGATTGTTCGTGGAACCTCCTGCAGCGGAGGTGGTGCAGCGTATCGTCGAGCGATACAGTGTCGGGTCTATCTGGTACGGCCTGGGAGGCAGGCGTGGTTGGGTATTGGCGATGCGCCTGGCCAGAGAAGGATGGTACGAGACATCGGGCATCCAGGCACCAGGACATGATGACCGGACGCTGTGGCTTTGCGGAGACCGCTCATTGCTGCGGGAGACGCTGGAGGCGGGAGGCATAGCCAACCCCTCCTTCCACGCTGTGGGGAGCGTGAGGGAAGGGCAGGATGCCGCCGAGAGGATCGGATTCCCCCTGGTGGTGAGGCCGCACTTTTCCTGTGGCGGGTGGGGAGCGGGATTGGCCTATAACCTCGAGGATTATCCGGCGCTGCTCGAGGAAGCCATGCGTGAGAGCCTGACCGGAGAAGTCCTGGTCGAGGAGGCGCTTGATGGATGGCGCAAATACATCACCCTGGTCCTGCGGGACAGCAGCGGCAGGACATGCATACCCGGGGTGTTCGAGCAGGAGGAGCCGCTTCCCGCACACGATGAGGACGCGGTGCTGGTGTACCCTCCCCAACGATGCGGCAGGGAGGGGGAGTACGCCCTGAGGGAGATGGCGCGTCAAGTGGTGGAAGCGCTGGACCTGCTTGGCCTGGTGGAGGTAAAAATGGCTGCCGCTCCAGGATGGGAAGCCCTCTACGTCATAGACGTCAATCCCCGGCCCTGGCGTACGACACCCCTGCTGGAAACGGCCAGGGGGACGGACCTGCTCCGCGCCCATCTCGACCTGGTCATGGGAAAAGACCTCTCGCGGGAATACATCGAACTGGAGGAAAAGCCACCGGACGGCGTGGTTGTCGTGGCTTCCAGCCCGTATTACCGCGCGGAAGGCGATGGTGAGGGATACCTCGCCCTGGGGTGCAGATCCATGGGGCGCAGGATCTTTCGGGGCATGGATGCATCCGAGGCGGCGGCAGGTGCGATCTGGGATCTATCCCGCAGGGGAGTCGCGGGAGAGGAAGGAAAGACGCTAGAAACCCTCGAGGAGCTGATGCGCCTGGGCGGGCAAGGCACACCGGGAGGAATGTCACCGCCGCAGGCGGTGCACGGCAGCGGCACGGCTTCGTACTGCATGTCCAGGACTGCCGGCGCGGACCTCGCGGGCGGGTTGATGCTGCTGGCCGGCGACAACGGGGGTCCCGGCGGCGGATTCGAGGCCAACGTCAACTGCTATCTTGCGCTCAAGGCCTGGAGGGATGAGGGTGCAAGAGCGGCGCTCTACACCCCTGACCCGGGGTTCGCGCTCTTCGCCTCGGATGAAGCGGATGCGGTGTTCCTCGGCCCCCTGGAGGCTAAGGCCATCGAACGTGCCTCGTGCGCAGTGGACGTAAAAAGCTTGACGGCGCATTTCGGAGGTCGAGCCGCGATGGATCTGGCGGCGGAACTGGCCGGCATGGGCATGGAGGTGTGGGGCCAGCGGGCCCTGGAGGGTGGAGGAAGGCTGAGAAAGGCGCTCCAGAAGGCGCGTTCCGCGGGCCTTCGAGTGGTTGATTTCAGGCTGAGCAACGGGTGTGATGAGGGAGCCGTGGTACTGGAAGGGGCGGTATATCCCTTGCTGGCTACGGTGGAGGAGGCAGGCGCCAGATCCACGCAGCGGCTCGTCTATACGCCCGAGGACGGGAAGGCTTTTCTCCGTCAAAACCAGGGAGATATACTCTGGCGCCCGCTGCGCGAGGAGGCGCAGGAGGTACAGGTAGAGGCGGTGGCATCGGATAGAGGCCACATCATACTCCTCTGGGAACAGGTTGACGCGGCAGGCATCTACTCCACGGACGGCCTGGCCGTCTATCCTCCGTGCTACCTCACATCGGAGCAGGAGCGGAAGGCGCTCGACCTGGCGCGGGAAGCCATCGATATACTGGGATGGAGGGGCAATCTTTCCATGCGCATACACATGAACAACGGCGATACGAGCCTCTGGAGCATATCTCCAGGGCCATCTGCCAACCTGCCCTTCCTGCAGCGCGCTTCCTCCATACCCCTGGCGGCAAGAGGCATGATGGCCATCGGCGGCAAGAACATCGCTATCGAGGAGGCCTGCGCATCCTGCAGCGCCGTGAGGGCGCCACTCATACCGTTCGGGGTGATCGCGGGTTCTGATATCCTCCCGTCCCCCCAACGCCGCTCCACGGGCGCGGTGATGGGCATGGCAGACGACCCCGGTGTAGCCCTTGCCAAAGCCCTATGGAGCCAGGGCCTGCGCCCCCAACCCGGAGGCAGGGCCTTCTTGAGTGTAGCCAACCGCGAGAAGAGGCGTGCCGTGCTGCTGGCACGGGAATTGTTGGAGGCCGGTTACATCCTCATGGCCACCAGGGGGACGGCCCATGCCCTGGAGGCGGCGGGGATAAGGGTGGAGACGGTGAACAAACTGCGTGAGGGCAGGCCGAACATCCTGGACCTCATCCGCAACGGGCGGGTGGGGCTAGTGGTGAACATACCGCGCGGCAAGCACCCCCATTCCGACGGGTTCTACATCCGAGCGGCGTCGGTTCGTCACGGGACACCCTGTATAACCAATATGGAGGTGGCGCTGGCACTGGCACGCGGGCTGCGCCAGGCGGATCCGCCGGCCTGGGAGGTACGGCCTCTTGACGCATACGGCCGGCCCAGGCACGAGGTCAGGGGTGGATGAGCTTTGCCCGCACGTTGCACGGGGGAGATAATCGCCAGGAGGTCGTTCGGCTGCGCCACCGAGCTGGTGGCACAAGTCGGCGCCCCCTTCGATGCCCAACCCGGACAGTTCGTCCACGTGCGCTGCGAGGGCCCGGGGCTTGTCCTTAGGCGCCCCTACAGCCTCTACGACGTACGGGAGAGGACCGTTTCGCTGTTGGTGCGCGAGGTCGGTGCGGGTTCCGCCTGGTTATGCTCCGTTGAAGTGGGGCAAGAGCTCGATCTTCTGGGTCCTCTGGGCAGTGGCTTCGACGTTGACGGCGGAGGTAGGAAAGCCCTGGTCGCGGGGGGAACGGGGATCGCCCCCATCCGCTTCCTGGCATCACGCCTGAGGGAGCGGGGAATAGAGGCTGTCGTCTTCTGGGGGGTGGACTCCGAAGACGAATACCGGGGACTTACGGGCGTCCTGGGGGGGGAACTGGACCTGAATCTGGCCACCATGGACGGGAGCGCTGGACATGCCGGCAGCGTCGTCGACCTGTTCAAAAGGTCGGGGATGGGTGACTTTACGCAAGTCTATGCATGCGGCCCGAGAGGGATGCTCGCCGGTATTGCCGAAAGCATCAGTAGCAGTGACCTCGCGGACCTCCAAGTCTGCATGGAGGAGCGCATGGCTTGTGGGGTCGGGGCATGCAGGGGTTGTGTGGTCCCGGCGGCGTCACCGGCCGGCGGTTACCTCACGGCATGCAAGGACGGCCCGGTGTTCAAGGGAAGGGAGCTGGATTGGCGGAGGATAAGCGGATAGACCTTGAGGTGGAGCTCTCGGGCATAACCCTCAAAAACCCCCTGTTGGTCTGCTCCGGGACTTACGGCAACGGCAGGGAGTACGAGGAGTGGTTGGACCTGGAGAGACTGGGGGGCCTGATCACCAAATCGGTCACCCTCCATCCCTGCGCGGGAAACCCGCCGCCGCGCCTGTGGGAGACCCCCTCCGGCATGCTCAACTCCATCGGCCTCGAGAACAAGGGCCTGGATTCCTTCCTCACGCAGGACCTGCCGTGGCTGTCTCGCCTCGACCTGCCCGTATGGGTGAACGTGGCCGGGTTCAGCCCGGAGGAATACGTGCAGGTGGCAAAGGAGATATCCCGCAGCGGTGAGGCGGCGGCGCTGGAGCTGAACATATCCTGCCCCAACGTAAAGAAAGGGGGGATCC
>CAYHAT010000053.1:0-13614 GCA_964354675.1 uncultured Actinomycetota bacterium
GCCCAAAGGTAGCTACCATTCTCACACTCCTACCCACACTTCTCGGAGAAGAACCTTAAGTAATAATCGAACACTGCACCTATCCCAGATGTCCGAAACGGAAAACCAGCGAGCAAAGGCAACGGCGAGTAGGGGTTCCGGGACGATCACACCACCACCTGCGCCATAGCGAAGAAATACCGGCTTGCCGGGGAATAATATCGTGGATACGATGGCAGCGGCATGGAAAGACGAGGCTTCCTTTGCCGGGCTGGAGCATCCGCATCCATGGGAGGCACGGACTTGGCGGGGAGGTACGGACTCGGCAGGGGGGTGGCTGCATCATATTTTATTTGTTCGGTGCTTGAAAACGATCTGGATAAAATATAAGATTGGTGAAACCTAAAACTATATTTCAACTTCCGAAAAACATAGTTTATGGTTCTGAAATCGCTGGAGGGGGAAAGGACATTACGAAGCATTCTGGATGTTCGATCATCAGAGGGATAGCGGTTGTGTATAACCGTTACATCGCGCGGGAGGATACGGCGCTATGGGTTCGATGCTCGAAAAACTGAACCTGGTCAAAGAGGCAGAGGGAAAGGCCGGACAGATCACCCGCTACTATCGACAGATAGCGGAGGAGACCATCGCCAAGGCCCGGGTAGAAGCTGAGAAGATCAAGCAAGAGGAGGAGTTGGCAGCCCGGGAAAAAGGGGAGATGGAGATGCGGGAGATGATCGCGCACACCAACATGGAGGCGGAGGAACTGCGGGTTGAGTATATGTACGACAGGATGAGGTTGTTGGCTGTAGTTGTGGAAAGGCGCAGAGACGCCGTCGCATACCTCGTGGACAGGTTAGAACGAGAAGAATAAGCCGGAGAGACTTAAACCCGGGAGCGAAACATGCCCCTAGCGAAGATGGCCAGGATCTCCATACTGGCCCCCATGGATTCGAGGGAGGAACTGATGGATCGCCTCCACTATCTGGGGGCCGTGCATATAAACGACTTCGTGACGGACAGCGGGGAAGACGAAGAACTCAAGACCTTTCATAATCCCTTCGAACCCGAGACCAGATCGCTGCGGTTGGCCATCGCCAAGACCGACTTCATCATCGAGCTCCTCGAGAGATTCGAGCAGGCCAGGAGCGGCCTTATCTCCAGCTTCCTCAAGGAGAGGGTTCACCTCACTTACGAGGAGTTCATGGAGATCGAGAAGGAGGTCGACCTGGAGACTGCCTACGGAGAGCTGGAGGAGTTGGATATCGAGTTCAGGCGCGCCGAGAGCGCCATCTCCGAATTGGAGGATGAACTGGAGGCGATGCGGCCCTGGAGAGCATTGGATTGCCCGCTGGGCGGGATGGGGGAAAATACGAGCGTACGGTTCAGGCTGGCCGTCGTCAATGCCGCTGTCCTTGCTGCCTGGGGAGAGGAACTGGAGCCCCGCTGCCCCCATGTAGCCTGGAAGGAGGTCAAGCGGGAAAAAGAGAGGGTCTATGTGGCGGCGATGGTGCATGTGGAAGACCTGCCGGAGTTCGACGTACTTTCCTCTCAGTACAACCTCGAGCAGGTGCAGTTCAACGGGAAGACCGGCACCCTGGGAGAAGAGATAAGCCTGGCGGAGAAGGAGCTTGCCGCGCAGGGGGAACGCAAAGGGGGATGTGAGGATAGGATAAGGGAGAGGCTGTCTATCAAGCCCAAGGTCCTGGCCCTCAACGATTACCTTTACAACCGGCTGCTCAAGGAGGAGGTCAAGGGCAAATTACTACATACCGAGAGCGTCGTGGCTGTCGAGGGATGGGTGGAGAAGAGCCGAGAGGAGGAATTGCGCGAGGGCTTGAAGTGGCTGGGAAAGAACCTGGATGTTGATTTCAGTGAACCCGCCGAGGATGAGGTCCCGCCCACCTTGATGTTAAACCGCAAGAGAGTGCGCCCCACGGAGAACCTCGTTCATCTCTTCGGTATCCCCAACCATGAGGAGACCGATCCCACACCCTTCGTCTCTCCTTTCTTCATCCTCTTTTTCGGTATGTGCATTGGGGATGTCGGGTATGGCGTCATCCTGGCCCTGGCCTTCTGGTTGGCGATCAAGAAGCTGGACGTGAGCGCCCAGACCAAGAGTTTCTTCCGCCTCTTCATGTACTGTGGATTCGCGGCCATCGCGGTCGGGATAATCACCCGGGGCTACTTCGGCATCGAGGGGAAATCTTTGCCGGGGTTTCTCAAGTTCCCCGGGACGATGGATATCCTGACGGACCCCATACCGCTGATGCTCATCTGCGCTGCCCTGGGTTTGATCCATATCTCTGTCGGGGTGGCCATCGAGATGTACGACAACATGCGCCAGAACTCCATGTGGTTGGGCTTCTGCGAACAGGGTACCACCCTGCTACTCTGGTTGGGCCTGGCGGTACTGGCTTTGGGGGCTGGCGTCAAAGTGCCAGTTGTCAAGACGCTGGGTTTGTACACCCTGGCGGCTGGGGCAGCGGGGATCGTCTTGCTCTCCAATATCTCCAGCAAATCTATAGCGGGCAAGTTTTTCGGGGGTTTGTTCAACCTCTACGGCCTGTTCGCAGGGACCATCGGGGACGTGGCCTCCTACCTGCGCCTCTATGCCCTGGGCATGGCGACGATAGCCATCGGGAGTGTGGTAAACCTCATGGCGGGAATGGTCTGGGGGATACCGGTCTTGGGGATCGTCGCGATGCTTCTGATACTTGTGGTCGGCCATACGTTCAATCTCGCCATCAGCTTTCTGGGCGCATTCGTGCATCCCCTGAGGCTGCAGTACGTGGAGTTTTTCGGCAAGTTCTACGAGGATGGGGGGGAGCCCTTCGCCCCCCTCGCGTTAGAGACACGTAAGACAGTGATCGACGAGGAATAGAGGAGGTAAGCATGGTCGAGACTTTTGGAGGTTTGTCCGGCTTGCACTGGGCGCTGCTGGGCGCGGCGGTGGCGGTGATCGGGGGAGGTTCCGGCTCCTCCATGGGCATCACCTACATCGCCAACGTGGCCGGCGGCATCCTCACCGAACTGCCGGACCGTTTCGGGCCCCTGCTGCCCCTGGTGGTCATCCCGGGCACCCAAGGCATCTACGGATTCATCACCGGGGTATTGGTGGTGTTCGTACTGAAACCCGGCCCGGGTTGGGATGCACTCTCCGGCGCCCTGGGCTTCCAGATCTTCCTGGCATGTTTGCCAGTGGCTTTCGTCTGTTTCGTCTCCGGCGCCTACCAGGGACTGACCTCGGCTGGAGCGGCGGGCATGGTGGCCAAACGGCGCGAGGAGATGGGGCGGGCCCTGGTCCTGCCGGCCCTGGTGGAGACCTATGCCGTGCTCTCCCTCATCGTGACCATCCTCATCTTCTTTACCGTGATCTCGGGCCA
This sequence comes from uncultured Actinomycetota bacterium, assembly GCA_964354675.1. Classification (GTDB taxonomy): domain Bacteria; phylum Actinomycetota; class Geothermincolia; order Geothermincolales; family RBG-13-55-18; genus SURF-21. The sequence continues at coordinate 3,369 of CAYHAT010000053.1, forward strand.
GATACCAAAGTAGAGTAAGCGTGGTAGTGAAGGTGGAAAGAGGAGCATAGCATGTCCCTGGAGAGGCTGCTGTACAAAATAGAGGACGATGCACGCAGGGAAGGGCGGAGCATGGTCGACGCGGCCAAGGAAGAGGCCGAACGCATAAAGCGGGAGTCCATGGAGGAAGCCCGCCACTCGGCGGATACCATCAGGGCGTCATTCCGCGAAAGGGGGGAGCGGGAGGGGACCAAGATCATGAGTGAGGCTCTCTCGGAGAGCCGCTCCGCCTTCCTCTCCGCCCAGGACAACCTCTTCGAGGAGGCGTTTACGGAAGCCCTGAAGTATTTCGCTGACCTGCCGCAGGAACGATATCGCGCCTGGTTGAAGCGGACCATCGTGGAGAACGCGTCCGGCGGACGGGAGGAGGTGGTCGCGGCGCCCTACGACCGGCGCGTGCTGGCGGACGGTCTGCTGGACGAGATCAACCAGGCTTTGAGGGAAAAAGGCGGCGAGGGATCCTTAAGCCTGGCCGGGGAGGAAGCGGGCTTCAACCGTGGAGTCGTCCTCAGGAGCGGCAAACTCATCAACAACCTCTCCCTGGAGACACTCATGCGCGAGGTAAGGGACCGGCACGAGGAGGACGTCCTGAAGATGCTCTTCGGCGAGGTAGACGTACGAGGTGCCGGAAGATGAGCAGGGCGGGCGGTGCCGGCATCAACCCTATCAAGGCGGGGGCCTCCCCGCACTTCCGGGAGGGAAGGGTAAAAGGCCTCCCTCCATTTCTCACGGTCGACCTCAAACGCATCAGGCCCTTCAAGGATGTGACCCGCTACGGTTACGCGGTGGGGAGGATCAAAGTGCTCGAGATGCAGATGCTCAACTCCCAACGCACAGAGAGGCTTATCGAAGCGGATTTCGAGGGCGCCCTGTATATCCTGGACGAGATGACCATGGGGAGTTTCCTCGCGGGGGCCCGGTCGGAGAAGGATATCGACGGGGGCCTCACCACCTTTCTGCGGGATGTCTATTCCACGTTGGCGGAAGCGCTGCCCAAGGATTCCTTTCTTATAGAGTTCTTCCTCTGCCACTACGATTTTCACAACCTTAAGGCGCTACTCAAGGCCAGGATGAAAGGCAGAGAGCCGCAAGGACTACTGGAGGGGTTGGGCGCGGCCGGCCTGGAGGTGCTGAGCAAAGGGATCGACGATCCCGCCGCCATGCCCTCTCCCTACAAAGAGACGGCAGAGGAGGTAGTGGAAAAAGAGATCACGCCCCAGGAGTTGGACATGCTGGTGGACAGGCAGTACCTTTCCTACCGTCTCTTCCTGGCCAAGCGCGAGGGCAGCCCCTTCATCGTCGATTTCGCCCGCGCCTCCATAGACCTGGCAAACATTAAGATCGTACTGCGGGGGCGTTGGTTGTCCAAGGAGAGGGAGTTCCTGGAGGCGGTCATTATCGCAGGAGGGTTCGTCAACACCGGCAAACTCCTCGATCTCTACGGGGACCCTCCCGAAGTGATGATGAAGAAGCTGGAGTCGAATATCTATTACTCGAGATTGCTGGAGATCGTGGAGAGCATGGATAAAGCAGCCGGGCTCACTGATTTCGACCGTAGGAGCGACGACCTCCTCATGGAAATGGTACGGGGGACCAAGAGGATATCCGTAGGGGTGGAGCCCGTCTTCGCCTACGTGAGGGCGCGCGAGAACGAGGTGCTCATGGTGCGCATGATCCTCATAGCCAAGCTGCACAACATCCCTCCCGCCTTCATCGATAAGATGCTCAGGAAGCTGTACATAGAGTAGAAGCAGGGGTGAGGGCTGGCGAAACCAGGCCTTGCAGTGGAAATGTCGAAGGGGCCGAGGAAACTCGCCCCACGGATAAAAAGGAAACAGCCGGTAGATGGAAAACCTGAAGGTGGCGATGATCGGAGGTTGGAGCTCCGTGGTGGGCTTCAAGGCGGTGGGGGTCGACACCTATGTCACCTCCTCCCCGCAGGAAGGGCCAGAGGTCTGGGGAGCGCTTCCACTGGAGAGATACGCGGTGGTGATGATCACCGAGCCCGTCTACGAAGTCCTGCGTGAACTGGCACCGGATTTCCCCCCCCACGAGGGGCTCCCGGTGGTGCTGGCGGTCCCGGCCGTGAGCGGCTCCATGGGGATCGCTAGGAACGTTATCAGGAAGAGGGTCGTGAAAGCATTGGGATCGGTCATAGGGGTGTAAGCAGCGGGGGGCTTGCGCTGATATGGAAGCGAGGCCGTCCTTGGGCCAGGCGAAACGACGCATCGAGATGAGGAGTGAGGCATGAAAGAGGGGTACGTGGCAAAGGTGGCGGGTCCGCTGGTGGTGGCCAGGGGTCTTCCCGACCCCAAGATGTATGACCTGGTAAGGGTAGGTAAGGACCGCCTGATGGGGGAGATCATCGAACTGCGCGGCGACCGGGCCTCCATCCAGGTTTACGAGGAGACCTCGGGCATCGGTCCCGGCGACGAAGTGGTGACCACCGGAGAACCCCTCAGCGTGGAGTTAGGACCCGGCCTCCTGACCTCCATCTATGATGGGGTGCAGAGACCCCTGGACGTGATCAGGGAGAAGTACGGCAACTACGTGCCGCGCGGAGTGGAGGAGCCGGGGCTGTCGCGCGAGCGCAAGTGGTCTTTCCAGCCGGCGGTCAAAGATGGGGACGAGGTAGAGCCTGGGGACATCCTGGGAACGGTACAGGAGACCAAAGTCGTTACCAACCGGGTCCTGGTGCCGCCCGGCGTGGAGGGCAGGGTCTCACATATCGCGGAGGGCGATTTTACCGTCGAGGACACCATCGCCGTGGTGGAGACCTCCGGGGGCGAGGTACAGGTGAGCATGATGCAGAGGTGGCCGGTACGCAGGTCCCGCCCCTATCAGGAGAAGAAGCCCCCCGTCGAGCCCCTGGTCACGGGCCAACGCATAGTGGATACTTTCTTCCCCATCGCCAAGGGCGGCACCGCCTGCGTCCCCGGCCCATTCGGCTCCGGCAAGACGGTGCTGCAGCATGCCATAGCGAAGTGGGCCAACTCCGAGATCGTCATCTTCGTGGGGTGCGGGGAGCGGGGCAACGAGATGACCGACGTGCTGCAGGAGTTTCCCGAGCTGCTCGATCCCTACTCGGGCGAGCCTCTCATGCTGCGCACGGTGCTCATCGCCAACACCTCCAACATGCCCGTGGCCGCCCGCGAGGCTTCGGTGTACACCGGGATCACCCTGGCGGAATACTATCGGGACATGGGGTATGACGTGGCGCTGCAGGCCGACTCGACATCGCGTTGGGCCGAGGCCCTGCGCGAGATATCCGGCCGCCTGGAGGAGATGCCGGGAGAGGAAGGCTACCCAGCTTACCTGGGGACGCGCCTGGCGGCTTTCTACGAGAGGTCCGGGCGCGTGGTAAACCTGGGCAAGGACCGCAGGGAGGGGTCCATCTGCGCCATCGGCTCGGTCTCCCCGCCCGGCGGCGACCTGTCGGAGCCGGTCACCCAGGCCACCCTGCGCGTGGTCAAGGTCTTCTGGGCGCTGGAGGACCGGTTGGCCTTTGCCCGCCATTTCCCGGCCATCAGCTGGCTGAACAGCTATAGCCTCTACCTGGAGCAGAGCGAGGAATACTGGGGAGACGAGGTCGACCCGGATTACGCCCGGCTGCGGGAAGAGGCTATGGGCATCCTGCAGCGCGAGGCGGAGCTACAGGAGGTCGTGAGGCTCATCGGTATCGAGGCCCTCTCCGACAGGGAACGGCTGCTCATGGAGACGGCCAAATCGCTGCGGGAGGACTTCCTGCAGCAGAACGCTTTCGATGACGCCGACGCCTTTACTTCGCTCTCGAAGCAGTTCCTGCTCCTCAAACTGATCATGAGGTTCAACGCCGTTGCGGACGGGGAATTGGAGAAGGGCAGGAACGTGGAGGAGCTGTTGGGCCTGCCAGTGCAGGAGGAGATCGCCCGGGCTAAGTTCATCCCCGAGGACGACTTGGCTAGATTCGCGGCGTTGGAGGATGAGATCGTGAGCCAGGTGACCGCACCCGCCTCCGAGGCCACACAGGGAAGCATAGACCTCCCCGTTGCGGGTTGAGGTCCATCGGAAGGAGCCCAGAATGGTAAAGGAGTACCTCACGGTCAGGGAGATAGTAGGGCCACTCATCCTCATGGAAGGCGTGGATGGAGCCAAGTATAACGAGCTGGTAGAGGTGGAGTTCCCAGACGGCTCCATAGGGCTGGGGAACGTACTCGAGGTCGATGGGGATGTGGTGCTCTTGCAGTCCTTCGAGACCACCAGCGGGCTGAACGTAGCCCAGACCCGCGTTCGTTTCACCGGCAAGAGCCTCGAGCTCCCCGTGTGCAAGGACATATTGGGCCGGGTCTTCGACGGCCTGGGCAGGCCGATAGATAAGGGGCCGCGAGTCATCCCCGAGAAGAAACTGGATATCAACGGCAATCCTATCAATCCCTTCGCACGCGATTATCCCACCGACTTTATCCAGACCGGCATCTCGTCCATCGACGGCTTGAACCCCCTGGTGCGTGGCCAGAAACTCCCCATTTTCTCCGGGGCGGGGCTGCCGCACAACCGCATCGCGGCCCAGATCGCCCGCCAGTCGGGGGTATTGGGGGAGACGGAGGACTTCGCGGTGGTCTTCGCGACCATGGGCATCACCTTCGAGGAAGCGGATTTCTTCATCCGCGAGTTCCGCACCCAAGCCGCCCTGGAACGGGCCGTGCTCTTCATCAACCTGGCCGACGACCCGGCCATCGAGCGCATCGCCACCCCGCGCATGGCATTGACGGCCGCGGAATACCTCGCCTACGAACAGGACATGCAGGTGCTGGTGCTGCTTACCGACATGACCTATTATTGTGAAGCCCTGCGTGAGATATCCGCGGCCCGCAAGGAAGTGCCGGGGCGCAGGGGCTACCCGGGATACCTCTACACCGACCTGGCCAGTATTTACGAGCGGGCCGGGAGGATCAAGGGAGCCAAGGGTTCCATCACCCAGATACCGGTGCTCTCCATGCCGGACGACGATAAGACCCATCCCATCCCCGACCTCACCGGCTATATCACCGAGGGACAGATCATCCTCTCGCGGGACCTGCAGCGCCGCGGCGTCTATCCACCCCTGGACGTGTTGCCCTCCCTCTCCCGGCTCAAGGAGAAGGGCATCGGCGAGGGCAAGACCAGGGAGGACCACTCCGGCCTCTCCAACCAGCTCTTCTCGGCCTACGCCCGTGGCAAGGAGGCCAGGGAGCTCTCGATCATCCTGGGGGAAGCAGCCCTCTCGGAAGAGGATAAGCTCTTCGTGAAGTTCTCCGATGCTTTTGAGGAACGTTTCATCCGGCAGGGCGAATACGAGGACCGCAGTATCGAGGAAACCCTTGCCATAGGCTGGGAGTTGCTGAAGATCCTCCCGCGCTCGGAATTGAAGAGGGTCAAGCAAGAGCAGATAAGGAAATATATGGAAACTGGGGTGAGCAGCTAGTTGGCGCGTATCAACGTCAATCCCAACCGCATGGAGCTGTTGAAGCTCCGCCGCCGCACGGCCATCGCGAAGCGCGGCCATAAACTGCTCAAGGATAAGCTCGACGAGCTCATGAAGCAGTTCCTCAGGCTCATCAGTGAGAGCGGAAACCTGCGTGATAAAGTCGAGGGCAGGCTGCAGCAGGCTCACACCATCTTCTCTATCGCACGCTCCGAGGTGACCGCCGAGGAGGTAGAGGAAGCGCTGGCTCTGCCCGCGGCCGAGCTGGATATAGAGATAGGGGAGAGGCTGATCATGGGCGTAAAAGCCCCCCGCTTCGGCGTGCGTTTCGTCGGCGGTTACGACTGTTACAGCCTCGCGACTACCCCCATGGCCTTTGACGCGGCCCTGGAGTATTACCGCGAGCTGATGCCCGCACTGGTGGAGCTGGCCGAGATGGAGAATAACATCCGCCTGTTGGCCATCGAGATCGAGAAGACGCGCCGTCGTGTGAACGCCTTGGAATACGTGCTCATCCCCTCCCTGCAGGAGACGGTAGTCTACATAACCATGAAGCTGGACGAGATGGAGCGCTCCTACCGCACCCAGCTCATGAAGATCAAGAGCATGCAGGAGGAGGCGGCCCGGGCCTCTGGGTAAGGCTTCTTCCGGCCCGAGCCTCAGGGTAACGGTCTCACTCGGCTGCGCACGTAACTACTCAACAAGAAGAAACCGTGTATTGCGCGCTCGCTGCGACCGACCCTGTAGATCTCGGGCAGGGGTTTCTTGTTCAGGCTATGCCCGGGCGGTGGTTTTTATACGGGCGACACCCGGGCGCGATCTGTTCTCCTATCTACTACCTATGCTCGTTTGCAGTATTCCTTCGGAACCTCCGCTGCGACCGACCCACGGTTCTCGGCTTGGTGGCAGCTCAGAAGTAGGCTTCGCCCGAACAACTTGATCCCCGGGCTCGTGGGTTATTTATAGGTCGACGCCTGGGCTGGGGCGGATTTTCCATTAGCCACTTTAAACGCCCGTATCGTGTCCTTATTCAGTTGCGTCCTGTGGGTGATCCTTGTCGTTCCAGGGCTGGCTGGGTTTGTATCCGGCCCGGGCCGCCAAGGCAACGGTCTCCCTCCGCTGCGACCGATGAAGGTCAGATGAGATATACTTCAGTTAGGCGAAGTCTGCTCTCCAAGGTGGTTCAGGGTCATGCTCAAGGAATTGTCCGGCACCATATCCACCTATCTCGACGCGCTGGTCGAGGAGATGCAAGGCGCCTTCGAGGCCAAGCTGCCCACCTACGCCGGGCTCTCCCCGGACGCCAAAAGCGATATCCGGGAGCTGGTTAAAAAACTCGCCCTCAGGACCGCTGAGTTCATGGCCGGAACCGGCGTTGACCGCGAGGACCTCTACGCGTTCGCCCGCGTAATCGGCAGGAACCGCTCGCTGCAGAGCATACCCTTCGCCGACCTGGTGCGCGCCATCTACCTGGTGGAGTCGATCATCTGGAACAGGGTGATCCCCGAGGTCAAGGAGATGGACCTGGAGCCGGCAGACCTGAAGAGGCTGCTGGATGTGCAGAGCGAGCTCAACTCCAACCTCATCGCCGCGCTCTCGGCCGCTTACTCGGAGACGAAGGACGAGATGATCAACCGGCAGCTGAGAGAGCTGCACGGCTTGCTGGAGGTGGGATTGACCATCTCCTCCACCATGGACCTGGACCGCGTCTTCCTGCAGATCCTCGAGGTGGCCGCCGGCATCATGCAGACCCCCATGGGGGCCGTTTATCTCCTGGATGAGGAAGGAGAGGAACTGCGACTGGTCTCCCAGATCGGGTTGAGCCAGCCCTGGACGAAGGGGCGCCGCGTGCACCTGGCCCGCTCTCTGCTCGCGCAGGCCATGCGGGAGAACGCCCCTGAAACCGGGTCCGATACCCGTCTGCGCGGGTTGAACCTGCCGACCCCCGCGCGGGGAGGGAGGGTGCGCTCCGTCCTCTCATGCCCCATCCTCAAGGATGACGAACCCATCGGGGGGTTGGAGCTGTACGACGTGGAGCCCCGCACCTACAACCGGCTGGACATGGCCCTGCTGGCGGCCTTCGCGCCCCAGGCTGGGGTGGCCATCGAAAACGCCAGGCTCTTCGAGCTGGAGAGGAAACGGCGGCGGCAGACGGTGGAGCTTAAGGAGCTCGCCGAGGCTATCGCGGGGGCCATGTCCTTCAAGCAGGCCATGGGCATACTCGTGCGCAGCCTGGTGATGATCACGGGAGCGGACAAATGCCTGCTCTTCTTCTACGACTCGGACGCGGACAGGCTGGAGTTCGCGCGGGGGTACGGGCTGACCTCTTCCATGACCAGGTATCTCCATAACCGGGTCTGGAACCTGGAAGACCTCGACGAGGCTACGGCCTTGGCCGTCAAACAGCAGGAGGTCATAACCACCGAGGACGCACGCAGTGATCGCAGGATAAACGAGGAATACGCCCGTTTCCTGAAGGTCAGGGCATGCATCATAGCCCCCCTGATCTACGGCGGCAGAGTGAGCGGGGTGATGGCCATCGGCAGCGACACCAAGACCCGCCTCTTCGAAGAGGAGGACCGGGAGATGATCATGGTGATGCTGGACCAGGTGACCATAGCCATCGAACAGGTGAGGCTGCGGGAGCGTGTCCGCGAGCGCGAGAGGAGGCTGCAGGAGCTGGAGGCCAGCGAGCGCGTCTTTGTCGAGAGGGAGCGCAGCGAGGCCATCATATCCGCCAGCCCCGATGCCATCTGGCTGGTGGACAGAGACCGCAACATCATCCTCTTCAACCCCGCGGCCGCCGAGCTCTTCGGCTGGCGCGAGGAAGAAGCTGTCGGCAGGCACGTGCACGAGGTGCTCTACGGGGAACCGGGCCTGGAGACCGCAGTGTGCACGCGCGAGGACTGCCCGGTGGAGGACGCCTTCCGCGGCGGGAGGCCACTGCTCAAGGAGATGGATTACGAGCGACGGGATGGGAGCAAGGTGTGGATCAGCGGCTCTTTCTCCGTGATCCGCAACCGGAAGCGCCAGATCCAGAACGTCGCCTGCGCCTTTCGGGATATAACCGAACAGAAGAGGCTGCAGCACCTGGCCCTGGTGGACAAGGAACTGGACATCGCTTCCCACATCCAGGGAGCCCTGCTACCGGAGGGACCACTGGAGAACGGCCTGGTCAGGGTGCTCGCACATCAGGAGCAAGCGCGCATCGTGGGGGGAGACTGGTACGATTTCTGGGAGGAGGACAACCGCCTCATGCTGGTCATCGGCGATGCGGCCGGTAGCGGCATCCCCGCGGCGCTCCTCGCCACCCTGGCCATGAGCGCCATCCGGGCCGAAGCGAAGTACCGCACCGACACCCTGGGCGTGCTCACCAAGGCCAACCGGGCCATCGTGCCCCACCGGCTGGAGGACCGCTTCATCACCGTCTTCTACGGCGAGTTGGACCTGCAGACCCTCAAGCTGCGCTACGTCAACGCCGGGCACAACGATCCCGTGCTCATCCGGCGCGGCACGGAGCTGATCACCCTGGGCTCCAGCAAGCGCACCATCCTGGGCGCCTTCGAGGACCCCGACCTGGAGGAAGAAGAGGTACAGATGGAGCCCGGGGACCGTATCTTCATCTACACCGACGGGGTGATCGAGTGCCGGGATTCCCGGCGCCGCATGTTCGGCGAGAACCGCCTGAGGCGCTATTTGAAGAACGCCGGCTCCAGGGCTCCGGGCGCCTTCATCGGTGGCCTGGTGGATACCCTTAAAGGCTTCTGTGGCGGCAGGATGGAGGACGACTTCACCATCCTCATGTGTGATATCAAGAAACGCTGACGGGGATTTCTTTCGGCCCGGGCCGCTGGGTAAGTTTTTCTTCCGGCCCTGGCCGAGGGGTAACGGTCTCCGCTCCGCACTCGCGGCCTCTTGATACCTTCTCGACCAGACAACAAGGCTGCCAGTCCCAAGCACCTTGTCCGCCAAGCCGCCTGGCTACTGGCCGCTCGCGATGTCGCTCCGACCGACCCCATCGTTCCAGGGCGGGGTGTTTTTTGTAGCAGGGCGATGCGCAGGCGGATGGTTTACCTTTAGCCACCATTAACACACGTTTCGAGTTTTTATTCCGCTATGTCTCTGTGACCGACTGGTAGTCCTCGAGGGCAGGGGGTTTTATATAGTCCACGCCCGTGCGGAATACTGTAGATATTGCGGCTGGATACGCGCGTTTGTGCCGCCGCCCTCCGGGCGTCGCCGCGCTTTCGCGCTGCAGGCTACCGTACGCTTGTGATAGAACCATATATAATTAAGTTGCCAACGGTTGTCCTGGAGCCTACGGAAAGGTACGCACAAGATGAGGATCGGAGAGATATCCCCCCAGAAGGTGAAGGATTTCGTTGCGAGCTGGCCGATATATACCCGGGACAGCGACAACCCGCTATGGATGGATGCGGACGGGCTCAAGTCCTTGCAGGAGCAGAACCTACGGAGACAGCTGGAGCTGGTGGCGGCCTTCAGCCCTTATTACCGCGAGGTGTTCAAGCGCGAAAAGGTCGCGGTTGGGGATATCCGCACCCTTAAGGACCTGGAACGTATTCCCGTGACCTCCAAGGAGTCATATCTGACAAATCCCCTCTCCTTCCTGTTGGTGGTCGATCCGCCGGAGCCTCTGGACGTGACCTACGAGATCAACTACACCTCGGGGACCACGACCGGTAGCCCCGCCCCCTTCTTCAACACCGCCTATGACATGTACAACATCAGCCTGCAGCTGCGCCG
>CAYHAT010000054.1:0-13464 GCA_964354675.1 uncultured Actinomycetota bacterium
TGAAGATGGTCAGCGAAGGCGCACTGACCTCCATCCTGGCACGGCAGATCGGTTTGGAATACGTCGACCTGGCCAACTTCGACGTGGACATCTCCGCCACCTCACTCGTCGATGCGGAAGTAGCGCGGCGTTACACTCTCATGCCGGTCGGTTTTGACGGGGACCGCCTGATGGTAGCCATGGCGGACCCTACCAACGTCTTCGCCCTGGACGACATACGCATCATGACCGGCATGGAGATAGAGCCTCTGGTGGCCACGAAGGAGGACATCGTATCGGCTATCAGCCGTTACTGCCACACCGAAGCGGAGGTGGACCTCTCCACGGCTGAGATCATAGGCGAGGGGAAAGAAGCTGGCGAGGAAGCCGAGGTCGATGAGGCCCCCATCGTGAAGTATGTGAACCTGCTGATATCCGAGGCGGTCACCGACCGGGCCAGCGACGTGCATATCGAGCCCATGGAGAACGATGTGCGGGTGCGCTACCGCATCGACGGAGTGCTGCACGAGATAAGGAAGAACCCCAAGCAGATCCACCCCGGTGTGGTGGCGAGGATCAAGGTCATGGCGGACATGAACATCGCGGAAAAACGCCTCCCCCAGGACGGGAGAGCCTCCGTGGACATCAGGGGCAAACCCATCGACATCCGTGTGGCCTACCAGCCCACCATACACGGAGAGAAGGTCGTGCTGCGCATCCTGGATAAGAGCGCTTCGCTGATGAGCCTCGAGGAGCTGGGGTTCAGCGAGGACATAATGGACCACTATTCGCGCAGCTTCCACAAACCTTACGGTACCATAATGATCACCGGGCCCACCGGCAGCGGCAAGACCACCACCCTCTACGCCACCCTCAACGTGCTGAACAGCATCAAGCAGAACATCATCACCGTCGAGGACCCGGTGGAATACCGGCTGCCCCTCATCAACCAGGTGCAGGTGCATTACAAGGCCGGGTTGACGTTCGCCTCCGCCCTGCGGTCCATCCTGCGCTGTGACCCCGATATCGTGATGATCGGAGAGATCCGCGACCCGGAATCCGCACAGATCGCCATCGAATCGGCGCTAACCGGCCACCTGGTGCTCTCGACCCTGCACACCAACGATGCCCCCAGCGCCCTGACCCGGCTCCTGCAGATGGGCATTGAGCCTTTCCTCATCGCTTCGGCGGTGAGCTGCGTGAGCTCCCAGAGGTTGGCGCGCAGGCTGTGCTCACGTTGCCGAGAGGCCTACGAACCCGAGCCGGCGTTTCTGGAAAAAGTCGGATTCAGTTGGGATAATGGGCAGGAACGGGTCCTTAACCGGCCCCGGGGCTGCCCCGCCTGTAACAACACCGGGTTCAAGGGAAGGGTAGGTGTATACGAGGTGCTGGAGGTCACGGAGGCCATCGAATACCTGGTGGCGAGGAACGCTCCCCACGTGGAGATCGCTCAGATGGCCAGGTCGGAGGGCATGAGGCCCATGCGCGAAGAGGGGTTCATCAAGGCCAAGGAAGGGCTTACCTCCATCGAGGAGGTCCTGAGGGTCATCATGTGAGCCCGCTATCGTGCTACGGGGGTGAATGAAAGGAAGTAAAAGTTCGATATTTTGACGGGGGACCGCCCGCAAGGGCGATACCCGCTGCAGGAGGTAGCACAGCCGTGATGCCGGGACGCACGAGGCAGAGGAGGCCGGGAGGATGGCGAGAGGCATGACGGCGACGATCGCCGGAGATGGGAGAGGAGGAAACGGTCTTGGCTGGAAAGCTTGATATCAACGAGCTGTTGGAGGAAGTCCTGGTAAGAGGGGCGTCCGACTTGCACATCACCGTGGGTGCTCCGCCGGTCATGCGCATCAACGGGGTCCTGGTGAGACTCGAGGAGTACCCCCGTCTCACCTCAAACGACACCCGGGACATGGTCTACAGCATTCTCACCGCCAGGCAAAGGGAGCAACTGGAGAGCAACCTCGAGTACGACCTCTCCTACTCCGTGCCGGGAAGCGCCCGCTTCCGTGTCAATTCCTATTTCCAGAGGAACAGCATCGGGGCTGCTTTCCGCATCATCCCATACCGCATCAAGACCGTGGAGGAGTTGCACCTTCCCCAGGTGATCCAGGAGTTCTGCATGCTACCGCGCGGTTTCGTACTGGTGACCGGGCCTACGGGGCAAGGAAAGTCCACTACCCTGGCGGCCATGATAAACATCATCAACGAGAGCCGCAACCTGCATATCATAACCGTCGAGGACCCCATCGAGTTCTTGCACGTGCATAAGAAGTGCATCGTCAACCAGAGGGAGGTGGGGGGAGACACCCATTCCTTTTCCAACGCGCTCAAGTACGTACTGCGCCAGGACCCCGACGTCATCCTGGTGGGCGAGATGAGAGACCTGGAAACTATTTCCACGGCGTTGACCGCGGCCGAGACCGGCCACCTCGTCTTCGCCACCCTGCACACCCAGGATGCCCCGCAGACCATCGACCGTATCATCGACGTCTTTCCCACCTACCAGCAGCAGCAGGTGCGCATGCAGCTCGCCAGCACCGTGCAGGCCATCGTCACCCAGCAGCTCCTTCCCACCAAGGATGGCCAGGCCCGTATACCTGCGGTGGAGGTCATGGTGGCGACATCGGCCATCCGTAACCTCATCCGCGAAGCGAAAGCCCACCAGATCTATTCCGCCATGCAGGCGGGAGGCCAGTACAAGATGCAGACCATGGACCATTCCATAGCGGCGCTGTACAAGCGGGGGGTGGTCTCATACGAGATAGCCATAGGGCGCTGCAGCAACCGGGAGGAGATGGAGAGGCTCATCGGCTAGATGTGGAGGGCGCAAAGGGAGTATGCCCTTGAGGGGCGAAATGGGAGATAGGCAAAGAGATGCTGAAGCTGGGCATTGCATGCGGCCGACTGCGGGCCGAAAATGGCGTAAAGGAATCGATGGGTCTGAACGATACATTATAGAGCGCGATCGGCTGTACGTGGTTCTGTTAAAAGAGTTAAGTTTTGTAAGGTATTAGGGGGCAAAAGAGAAAAAGGAGAGCGAGGGGTGGCTCAAACCTATTCCTACCGGGTAAGAGACCGGCAGGGGAAGATCATCTCGGGCAAGCTCGAGGCCGACAACGAGACCTCGGTATCCCAGCGACTGCGGGAGATGGGCTATTTCATCATCGGAATCGAGGAGGAGAAGGTATCTCTGAGAAAAAAGGAGATGCATATCTTCAAGCCCAGGGTGAAGGGCAAAGATATAACCGTCTTCACCCGGCAGTTCGCGACCATGATCAATGCCGGCCTCCCCCTGGTCAAATGCCTGAACATCCTGGCCGAACAGACGGACAGCCCGGTGCTGACCGAGGTCATCGGGGATGTGCAGCACGAAGTCGAGATGGGCCGGTCTCTCTCCGAGGCACTTGCAAAACACCCCGATACGTTCAAGGAACTCTACACCAGCATGGTGAAGGCCGGTGAGATCGGCGGTGTGCTCGACGACGTCCTGCTGCGCATCGCAAACACCCTGGAGAGTGAGGACGAGATCCGCCGCCGTATCAAGTCCGCACTGACCTACCCCATAGCCATGTTCGCGATCTCCGTACTCCTCCTGGTGATCATGCTCGTTTTCGTGGTCCCGGCGTTCGAGAAGATGTTCTCCGATATGGGAGCCAACCTGCCCTTCCTGACCAAGATAATCATGGGAATGAGCCACTTCCTGGTCAGTTGGAAGGGAGCGATTTTTGTTATACTGCTGATCGTAGGGTTTGTATTCCTGCGCCGCTGGGCAAAGACTCCCAAGGGACGCAGGATGCTCGATACCCTGAAGTTGAAGCTACCCGTGTTCGGTACGCTGTTTCACAAGATGTCTCTCTCCAGGTTCTCAAGGACTTTGGGAACCCTGGTCTCCAGCGGTGTGCCAATCCTGCAGGCCTTGGAGATCACATCCAAGACCGTTGGCAACGTACTCGTAGCGGAAGCGGTGGAGAACGTCCGTGCAGGGGTCAAGGAGGGCGATTCCATTGCCAGGCCACTGGGACAGAGCGCGCTCTTCCCACCCATGGTGACGCAGATGCTCGCCATCGGGGAGGAGACCGGTGCTCTGGATACCATGCTCAACAAGGTATCGGATTTCTACGACTCCGAGATTTCGGCGACGGTCGAAGCCCTGACCTCCCTGTTGGAGCCGATTCTGATCGTGTTCCTGGGGTTGGTCGTGGGGACTATCGTCATCGCCCTCTACATGCCGATATTCTCACTAATAACCCAGTTCACAAAACAGTGACGGCCGACCTTCGGGTCGGGTAGGGGCGGGCGGTATTCGCCCGCGGCGACGCAGGACTGTCTGAGAGGGCAGGGCGCGGCCTCAGTGCCGCGCTTTTACGTTTGAAGGTTGATAGGAGAGGTTCTCGGGAGGCAGAAAGGAGTGATGCACGGGCACAAAGAATCTCTATTGAAAGATGCATAGTGTTTTGATGGTAGACCTGTTAACGGAGTCAATTATTGACAACTATAATTAGTAAATTATAGAATTTGGTAAGAGTGTGCGAATAATCAAATAATGCTAAAGTCGGTTGAGGATGTTGGCGATGATGTATATTGACCCGTGAAGTAGGGTGTTGTTAACTCGGGTCAAGGGCCGTAAAAGATCGCTGACTGGAGGTCTGGTGTTAGGGGACAGGTTCAGCAACAAACTATTGACGGTCAATGAAGTCGCCAATATCTTGAGGGTATCCAACATGACCGTCTATCGCCTCGTGAAGAGCGGGCAGATACCGGCCATAAGGGTCGGGAAGAATTACCGTATCAAGGAAAACGACGTCAATGACTACCTGTCCAGGGGGACACAAAGGTAGAGGGCTTGATCGGGGGTAGTCCATGAGTCCGAAGAGAGCCAACATAGCCCTGGGATTGGACATCAGCGCCAACTCCGTAAAGGTGGCTGAGGTAACCATTGGAAAGGGAGAGCAGGTGCTCTCCAACCTGGGCATCGTCCACATCCCCGATGGGGTCATACGGGACGGCGAGGTCGAGGACGGAGTGACCCTGGCGGAATCCCTCAAGGAACTCTGGGGCATGACCGGCATAAAGGAAAAGTCGGTAACCCTCGGTATCGCCAACCAGAGGGTCATCGTCCGCCCCATCGAACTCCCGTACATGGAAAAGGAGGAGCTTGACAGCGCCTTACGTTTCCAGGTGCAAGAGTTCATCCCCATACCCATCGAGGACGCCATCCTGGACTTCGACATCATCGAGGAGTTCATGACCGCCGATGAGGAACGCATGCTCACCGTTCTGTTGGTGGCCGCCCATAAGGACATGATCCAGAGCTTCATAGAGGTCTTGAAGGCGGCGGGGCTATCGACGGCGACTATAGACCTCAAGGCCTTCGCCATACCGCGTTCCCTCGTCCCGCTGGGCGTCCTGCAGGCAGGCTACGAGGAGGGTGAGGCGATATGCCTGATCAACGTAGGTGCGGGCATGACGAATATAACCATACTCAAGGATAACACCCCGCGATTCGCCAGGTTCCTGCTGCGGGGCGGTGACGACTTCGTGAGAGCCATCGTCAACCGCCTGGACATGGAATGGGAAGAGGCGGACGCACTGCGGCGCGGCAAACTCAGGAACGAAGAGGCGGACAAGGTCCTGCAGCAGGAGATATTCAACTTCGTGGGGGAGATCAGGCGGTCCATCGACTATTATATCGCCCAGACCCAGGAGAGGACTTTCAACAAGGTGGTGGTCTCGGGCAGTGGTTCGGTTACCGTGAACCTCATACAGGAGATGAACAAAGGCCTGAGGCTTCCGCTGGAGGTCGGCAAGCCGCTCCAGAACGTGCAGTTGGGAAGGCTGCCCTATACCGCCGAGGAACTTGCCGAGATAGAGCCGTCAGTAGCGGTCAGTATCGGCCTGGCCCTGCGGGAGGTAGTGGAATGACCAGGATAAACCTCTTACCGCCGGAGATAAAGCAAAAGGTAGAGCGGCCGCACCTGGCTCCATGGTTCATCCTCATGGGAGTGGCGACCGTGGTGATAATAGTGGGTTTGTTCTTGCTCTTCAGCGCCCAGAAATCGGGTAAGCAGGATACGCTGGACGAGAAACAGCAGCAGCTTGAAGACCTGCAGAAACAGACCAAGCCCATCCAACAGTTCGACGAGCAGCAGAGAGAGCTCAAGGGCCTCCAAGACCTTTATACGCAGGCGAACACCGGAAGAGTGGCTTGGGCACAGATGCTCAACGACCTGGCTATGTACGTGCCGGAAGGCCTGGCCACCGCCTCGAACCCCAAGGCGCCCGCGATCTGGCTGATCCGCATGACCATCGACGCGCAGCCGTTGGAGGCCGTCGCCGGTGGCGCTGCGGCAGGGCAGCCAGCGGCGGCGGCGACAGCGCCCATCCTGATGGAGGGGTACGCAACGCCGGCATGGTTATGCGTGCAGACATGGCTGCCCAGGGCCAGCGATTTCAAGGCCAAGGGATTCCTCGACGCCTACCCTTACTACTATTACTTCCGAGGCCATCCCAAGGTGGCGGAGTTCTTCGTCCGCCTTCATAACATGGAGGAATGGACCGGGCTGTGGATCCAGAAATCAACCGAGGCGACCATAAGCGAGACGCGCATGGTAAGGGTAGAGACGCAGCCCGGTCAGTTCACGGAGCAGGAGGAGACCTACTCGGACTGGGGCATCAACTTCGTCATCCAGGCCCAGTGGAACACGGATAGCGCTATCTGGAACGGGACCGGGGAAGAGACCTCGGCGGCGGCAACGCCAACGGGGGGTGGTCAGTGATGAAAGTCAGGATAGGCTCGGGTTTGTGGCTCCTGGTTGGCGTTCTCGTATGTGTCATCGTCCTCGTGCTTGCGCTCTTCCTCATCGTCTTCCCGCAGAAGAACAAGGTAAGCGACGTGCAGACGGAGATCGACAACGTCAATACCAGCATACAGACGGAGCAAAACCGCCTGAACCAGTTGAAACAGTACGAGAAAGACCCCGAGCAATTCCTGCGACAGATAGACACCTTGCAGGAACGCATACCCGAGAACGTGGAACTCGCCGATATCATCCAGCAGATCGATCATGCGGCCGAGGAGTCGGGACTGGATTTCTTCTCTATAACGCCCCAGTTGCCGGTATCGTCGGGAACCTTCTACACTGTTACCTGCGAAGCCGTCTTTCAAGGCCGCTATTTCAACCTGGTGGAGTTCTTCAACCATATCGAAAGACTGCCGCGCACGGTAAAGGTGGTATACCTGGACATAATCGCCAGTGACGACGGGCTTCCTTACCTGCAGATGAAGATCAACTTCCGCGCCTTCTTCACCACAAACCAGGGGATAGAGACCCTGGTTCAGGCGCCCGCGAGCTGAGAGACGGGTGCTTGTCATGAGGAAAGAGGGTGTTTACGAGGGAACGGAGAGGGTCAGCATGCAAGCACAGAGGGCAAGAGGGGCGGAGAAAAACGGCATAGATGCCCCACCGCAGCGCATGCGGTTGTTCATGGGTATGGTCCTGGCCTTGATCATACTCGTCGTCCTGGTGATGGCGATGAACCCGGGTGCGCCGGGAAAGGACGAAGCGCTACTCTCCCAGGCCATGCTCTCCGAGAAAGCACAGGTGGATATCGACTCCGAGGGATTGGCCGCCAGAGTCGTGGAACAGAAGTTCCAGATCCACATGGAGGAGATGGACCAGCAGATGGGAGAGATACCCTACGTGGAAATATGGGTGCTCAACGACCCCTTCTACCCGCTCATCGGGGAAGTCGCGGATCTCAGGAGAAACGAGGGGACCTTGGCGAGCAAGGAGTGGCAGATGTTGGGCTTCCCGAATTACGAGGCGGCGACGGAGGGGACGGGAGGGGCCCCGGCCACGTCCACACCGACCAGCTCTTTGCCGGTGACCACCGGGGTTCCGCAGAGGGTAGTGCTCGTGGAAGAGGTCTACGAGATAAGGGGTATCCGTTACGCGGACATCAAGGTCAACGACAGTACCTATGATAAACTGAAGGCGGGGAGCGAGTTCGCCGAGGTCTTCAGGCTGCAGGAGATCAAGGACGATCAGATGGTTATCGTCCTTTGCGGCGACGAAACCTATGAGTTGAAGGTGAACCAGCTCAGGAAGATCTAGGAGGTCGGAGGGCTTTAAGAGGGCGGCCTGGAGCCGCCCTTTTTCATTAAACGGAGCGGGTAATGGTAGGGCAGGGCAGCTGAAGAGAGGACGAAGTCGAGATGTTGAGGTTTCTAGACGCAGGGGAATCGCACGGTAAGGGGATGAGCACCATCGTCGAAGGGCTCCCTTACGGGATACCGGTCAGTGCCGAGGCGATCGAGCTGGAACTGGCCAGAAGAAGGTTGGGCTACGGCAGGAGCGGCCGCATGAAGCTCGAGCAGGACCGGGTGGATATTTTGAGTGGCGTAAGGTCGGGGACCACTCTTGGCAGCCCCGTTGCCATGCTGGTCATCAACGCCGAGTACAAAAAGTGGAGAGAGATAATGCCGGTGGAGGGTGAGAGCGCGGGAGAGCCGATCACCGGCTTGAGGCCCGGCCATGCCGACCTTGCGGGAGCGCTTAAGTACGGCACCAGGGACCTGAGGGAGGTCCTGGAGAGGGCTTCGGCACGTGAAACCGTGGGAAGGGTCTGCGCAGGGGCCCTGGCGAAGAGTTTGCTTTCAGAGTTGGGGATCTCCGTTCATTCCCACGTGCTGGCGGTAGGTAAGGTCAAGGCGGGCGGTGGAAGTGAGACCCCTTCACCACAGGATTTGAAAGAGGTCGATAGCGACCCCATGCGCTGCCTGTACGCAGAGGCTTCCGAACTCATGCGGCATGAGGTCGACAGGGCCAGGGAAGACGGTGACTCCCTGGGGGGGGTGGTCGAGGTCATCGCCTTTGGACTGCCGGCGGGGCTGGGAAGCTACGTGCATTGGGACCGGCGCCTCGATGCCCGGCTCGCGGGGGCGATCATGGCGATCCAGGCCATAAAAGGAGTCGAGATAGGAGCCGGTTTCGGCCTGGCAGGGATGCGGGGATCGCAGGCGGTCGACATCATCCATCACGCGCCCGGACGAGGTTTCTACCATGGCAGCAATCATGCCGGAGGCCTCGAGGGAGGCGTGACGAATGGCGAACCCCTCGTGATCAGGGCGGCCATGAAGCCCATACCCACCCTGGCGTCGCCACGGGATTCCGTAGACCTTGAGAGCAGGGCAGAGGTGAAGGCGGCGGTAGAGAGGGCAGATATCTGTGCCGTCCCGGCCGCGGCGGTGATAGCGGAATCGGCCGCGGCCTGGGTGCTGGCGGACGCCTTGTTGGAGAAAACGGGCGGAGACAGCATCGAGGAGATACGGGTCCGCTTCGAGGCGATATTACGGCATCAAGCGGAGTTCTGACCGCGCGATGAGAAGGCAAGCGAGAGGATAAGTGATCATGGGGGCGCAGAGCGTAGCCCTCATCGGATTCATGGGAGCCGGCAAGAGCAGCGTGGGATCCCTGCTGGCCCCCGAGTTGCGTATGGTTTTCGTGGACCTGGACGAGGCGATCTCGGCCGAGGCGAAGATGAGCGTGGAGGCGATCTTCGCCGCGGAGGGTGAAGAAGGATTCCGTGAGCGCGAAAGCAGGGCGTTAAAGGCGGCATTGAAGGCAGGCGGCAAGGTGCTCTCCTGCGGTGGGGGAGTGGTGTTGCGTGCGGCCAACGTAAAACTGCTGCGGGGCAGATGCCGGGTCTTCCTGCTCAGGATATCGCGCGAGAAAGTGTTGGAGCGCCTGGCCGCCGCAGATGGACGCCCTCTCCTGCACGGGGGCGAACTGGAGGAGACGGTCGACAGGTTGCTGCAGGAGCGGAGCAAGATATATCTCGAGGCCGCACACGAGGTGATCGATGCGGACGAGATGAGCCCCGAAGAGATAGTGGAGGAGATCGCGGCGAGATGGCTGAGGTACAGGTCCATACGGCAGGAGGGGAATACACCGTCTATATAGGACGCCGCGTTTACGAGGGCGAACTGGTGGAGACCATGCGGCGCCTGCGCCCGGGAAAGACGGCGATATTAAGCCATCCCTCTATTGATAGAATGCACGGACGCCGGCTCAGGGCGGCCGTGGCGGCACTTTCTTCCACCGCGGCGGAACCGCTGTCCTTTCTCTTTCCCGAGGGGGAGGAAAACAAGAACCTCCAGACCCTTGAAAAGGCTTACGTGGCTTTACTGAGCGGCGGCGTCGTCAGGGAGGATGTCGTTTTGGCCTTCGGGGGAGGAGTGGTGGGGGACCTGGCCGGCTTTGCCGCCTCTACCTACATGCGGGGTATACGGTTCCTGCAGATCCCGACCACGCTGATGGCCATGGTGGACTCCAGCGTTGGAGGCAAGGTCGGCGTGGACCTCCCGGGGGCAAAGAACGCCGTAGGCTCTTTTTACCAGCCGCAGGCGGTGATAAGCGACCTGGAGGTCCTGGACACCCTGCCGGAGAGGGAACTCCGCAGCGGCCTCGCCGAGGTGGTAAAGTATGGCTTTCTTTACGATGAGAACATCCTCGAGACCATGGAGGGGTGGACCGCCGGCATGCCCGAAGCCGGTGCTGAACTGGAAGATCTCATTGCCAGGTGTGTAGAGCACAAGGCGAGGGTGGTCACCCTGGACGAGCTGGACCTGAGGGGTGAGCGTGCGATGCTGAATTACGGTCATACCTTCGGCCATGCGCTGGAGTCGGCCGCCGGGTATGGCCGCTTGCGTCATGGAGAGGCGGTAGCCATGGGCATGTTGATGGCCGCCCGGGCATCGGAGATGTCCGGCCTGGCCGGGTCGGGGCTTATGGAGATGCACCGCAAGGCCATCCTCCCCGTCCTCGGAGAAGTAAGGCTGCCGTCCGACCTGGGTCCAAAGAGGATACTCGCGGATATGCAGGCAGACAAGAAAAAAACCAGGGGGCTCCGTTTCGTCCTCCTGGAGGGACCCCGCAAGCCGCATCTGGTCGAATCCCTGTCTGAAGAGATCGTGAGGAAGGCCGTGAGCGAAACCCTGGAGGAATTAAAGGAGGGCTGAAAGATGCACCTGGTCGCCGTGGTCAACGGGCCAAACCTCAACACACTGGGCACGAGGGAACCCGGAATATATGGTGAGACCACCTGGGAGGAGGTGAGGGAGGGACTCGCAAAGAGGGCGGTGGAGGCGGACCTCGAACTCGAATTCTTCCAGAGCAACCACGAGGGAGCCATCATAGATTATTTACAGGGTCTGGAGGGGCGCGCCAAGGGCTTGATCATCAACCCCGGAGCGCTCACCCATTACAGCTATGCCCTGCGAGACGCACTGGCCTCCCTGGACCTGATAAAGATCGAGGTGCATATCACTAACATTTATCGCAGGGAGGAATGGCGGTCACACTCCCTCGTCTCACCGGTGGTCGATGGAGTGATAACGGGCTTGGGGAGCGATGGATACGGATTGGCGCTGCATGCTGTCGATGAGTTGGTCAAGAGGGGCGGCTGACACATTATGCCGTCACCGCAGAGTTCTCGTGTACGGCAGCAAGAGATGTTAGCGCAGCTAGATGCCCTCATGTAACATTATCGTAACATCGTTAACATATAATTTTCTTGTCCATCCCTAAAGGGCGGTCTTAAGATTAGTCGATAGAGAGGTTAAAGAAGTCCCATGTGCTAGGCCTGCGATCGGATGCGAAGCGAGCGTTTGGCACGAGCGAGAGGACAGAAAGGGTAGCTGAGAGATGGGATGCAGTAACCGCGCAGAGAGGCATGCCGACGACGGCTTCACCCTGGTCGAGATGGCCATCGTGGTGCTCGTCCTCGGCATTATCATCAGCATAGCGGCCGTCAACTACTCCAACATCAGTAACGGCATAAACATCAATGGTGCCACGAAACAGATCGAAGCCGCCCTTAACCGCGCGAGGACCGCAGCGCGCCAGGAGAACGTGAAATATCAGGTGGTATTGTACATGGACTCCAGCGCCGACCACCCTAATTCCTACGAGTTCCTGCACGATGTCTACGCTATCGCGACCGGCTGGACCATGACCCCGGTGAACGGGTCCGTATCCGGAGAGGCTGTCGCCAGCAGCGGAGGTCATACCTATATATTGATGACCAATGGGGTCAAGATAACCCGCTGCACCGAGATAGCCGGGAACAAGGTCAGCATAACCTTCGCACCTTCGGGCACCACGATGTCCATCTCGGGCTCGGATGTCCCAACCGTACCGAATCCCCCCGTGACTTCGGAGACGGTGACCCTGGAGATCGGCAGTGGAGATAAGACCGGGAGTGTATCGATAGATGGCATGGGTAAGATCACGGTCGACTAGAAGCGACGGGGGGCATAAAGCCTCGCTTGGCGGCCCTGCAAAAAGGAGGGGGCGATAAGATGTATCTGAGGAGAAAGCTCAACCAGGAGGGCGGCTTCACCCTCGCCGAAATACTCGTGGCGGGGCTGATCATGGCCGTAGCCCTTATCCCTATCGTGAGGATGTTCGACACCTCCTTCATGGGCATACGCAAAATGGAGGCCTTGAGCAATAGCATAAACTGTGCGGAGGTCGCCATGGAGGAGATCCGGACCATGCCCTTCTACGAACCGCATACCCAGGGCGACCAGAGCATGAACTATGACATCGACGATCGTTTCTGGGGAACCCGCAGCCCCGTGATCAAGAACTATAACGAGGGCGAGAGCCTCCCCGTTTGGGAGTCCACACCGCAGGTCGTCTATTACACCTATGGGGCTTTCTCGGGTTACGAGGACTTCAGGGTGACGGTACAGCTCTGTTACCTCACCGACACTACGGGGGTAGCATCCATGCAGGGCAACGCGTTAGCCGGCACCGATGATGACTGGGGCCCCAAGAAGCCGGGGAAGGACCGGCCGGCGAATAGCCAGGCTGCCCCCCTTCACCTCTTGCTGGTGAGGGTCAACGCCTACTGGATGGAAGGGGAAAGCGAAAACAGCTACAGCCTCGAGAGCATCGTGACGGATAACGAGTCCGTCTATAACCTGGGGCTTACCAGCATCACCGTGACCGGGCCCGCCCAGGTCATGGGGACCAAGACAAATGCCGCCACCAATTGGTCAAACCCCAATGCCAATGTCAACGTGACCGTAAAGGGGTACGGGTTCGACGCCGCGACCATACAGGCTTACCTGGTCAGGGATGCCCGCAATGACATCCCCATCACCTTGGGTTCTAAAAACCCGACTACGCTGACGGGGACGGTGAACCTGTATAGCGGCCACAGTGAGGCCACCAACCTCTTCAACCCCAAGGCGGACATCGGATACTGGACCGTGAAGATAAAGCAGCAGGGCATCCTCTCCACGTATCTCTACCAGGGCTTCGTGGTCGAATACCCCAAACCGGTCATAACCGATTTCGGGAACGACGACGCCAGCTGGCCCAACAACAAGAGCGGGTCCAACGACCTCACCGACGTGCGCATCAAGATAACCGGAGGTCCCTTCGTCTACAAGGTCGCGAACCCCACGGT
>CAYHAT010000055.1:0-13371 GCA_964354675.1 uncultured Actinomycetota bacterium
CCCTGGATACGCCGGAGAACCTGAAGAGCCAGGTGGGGGGGGACGTGGTGAAGATGACCACCGACGATGACAGCGAGGCCGAAAGGGTGTTGATAGAGGATTTCAAGGTGGATATGATACAGGACCGGGATTGCCTCTGCTTCGAGGTGGAGAGCGGTGAGAAGTTCATACCCGGATTCATCAAGGACTTCCCGGTGCCCATCAACTCCATCAGTGTGCACCGCCCCACCCTGGACGACGTATTTCTGAAGCTGACCGGACGGGAGATACGCGAGGAGGGAGCGGACGGCCTGGCCGACCTGCGCGCTTTCGCCAAAGGATTCCGGGGACCCGTAAGACGATAGAGGAAGAGAGCATGGAAGAGGTAAGCGCGCCGGTTGCCGGCGACGATCTGAGAAAAAAGCTCACCAAACTGGGCATCGGCATATACATAACCTGGCTGCGGGATATCAAGCGCTTCTTCCGCGACCGCATCCGCCTCATCGGGGCCTTCGCCCAACCCTTGATATACCTCGCCCTCATGGGGACCGGCCTGCAGGCGGCGTTCACCTCCTTCGGAAGCGGTGGCACCAGGTACATCACCTTCATGTATCCGGGCATCATATGCATGACCGTGCTCTTCACGGCCATGTTCTCGGCCATCTCCATCATCTGGGACCGCGAGTTCGGCTTCCTCAAGGAGATGCTGGTGGCTCCCATCCCGCGTTCGTCGGTGGCGGTGGGCAAGGTGCTCGGGGGCGGGACCACCGCGCTGATGCAGGGATTCATCCTCCTGCTCTTCATGCCCCTGGTGGGCATACCGTACAACCTGGAGAAGATGCTGGTGATGATCGCCGTTATGTTCCTGCTGGCGATATGCCTGACCGCCTTCGGCGTCGCCTTCGCCGCCCGCATGCGCTCCATGGAGGCGTTCCCCATCATCATGAACTTCGTGCTGCTGCCCATGTTCTTCCTTTCCGGGGCGCTGTTCCCCCTGCAGAACCTGCCGAGATGGATGCAGGTGCTCACCAAGATAAACCCCATGACCTACGCCGTAGACGCCATACGTGGCATAGCCCTCAAGGGCATCACGATCACCTCGACATCCTCGATCGGTCTGCCCGAGATACCCGCGAGCCTGGCGGCGAACCCCGAGTTCGTAGCTTGGGCGGCCCAGGCAAAAGCCGCGCTGCCGCAGATGCCCCAGCTCCAGGTGCAGTTCTACCCCATCGGCCTCGACCTTCTGATCATCCTGGGCTTCGGGGTCGTGCTCACGCTGATAGCGATCCTGCAGTTCAACCGGCCGGACTGAAAGATAAAACGTATTCTAACGTTCAGGCGTACACGTGCCAGGCCTTAACATTCGGAAATGTTAAGGCGCAGGCACCGTGCCGCCGCCCTTCGGGCGTCACCGCGCTTTCGCGCTGCATTCTCTCGCGGGCATAAGCAACATCCGGATGGGCGTCGCCGCGCTTTCGCGATGCAGGCTATCGGGTGTTGAGGGTTAGTCTGCGGGTGTGAATGGGGCTGGAAACAAAATGGTATAATCTGCAGTATGGTTGATGAAATAACGCGCGTGATAACCGCTGCCTCCGGCCTGATCAGCCTGGTCATAGGGCTCTATGTTTTGCTGAAGGGCCGCCGCCAGCTGGCCAATAACCTCTTTTTCATCATCTCCGTCTGCATGGCCATCTGGGCCATGGGCGAGGCCATGACCATGGCCTCGCCCGAGCTCGCGGGCAAGATATTCTGGACCAGGTTCCAGGGCATCGGAGAAATGCTCCTTGTCCCTACCTACCTCATGCTGGCCCTTTATTTTCCGCGACCCAAGAAGCCGATGCAGGACAGGCGCAAGGCGGCGCTTATCATCTCCGCCCTCTACGCGCCCTGGCTGCTGGGCTTGCTGCTCCTGTACACGACGGGCTTCTTCTATTCGTCGTACTTTCTGATAAATAACGGGCAGGGCATAAACGTGGCCCGGACCCCCGCCTTCTGGTTCCTCACCGTCCTGGGCTTCGCGGAGATCCTCGCCTCTCTGACCATCTTCCTGCACGAGAGCCGTCGCAGTATCTCCGAGGCCACCCGCAAGGGCCTGCTCATCCTGGCACTGGCGCCGGTGCCCATGCTGATCGCCAACGCCATCCAGAACCTGGAGCTGAGCCCATATATCACCACCGCCCAAGCCAGCTTGATATTCGTGTCCCTGCTGGCTTACGGCATATTGCACTACGGCCTTTTCATCGATATCCGGTCGGTCGCAAAGAACGCCCTGGTGCACACCATGGTGATCCTGGCCAACCTGACCATGTTCACCGCGCTCTGTGCGTTCTATTTCTTCGGGCTGGGCCTGGGACTGCAGGGTCCTCTATACATCCTCTTCGTCCTCACCGGCATCCCGTTCATGCTGGCTTATCAGGCCGAGGTGGCTTGGGTGAGGAAGCTCGCCAACCGCTACATATACGGCCGCGAGTTCGAAGAGGGCAGGCTGCTGCAGGAACTGGGCCGCTCCATCCGCACCGTAAGCAATATCGATGAACTATCGAAAAGAGTGGTACAACAAGTCAGGGACTCTATGGGGCTCTCGTTATGTGCGCTGATGATATCGGAGGATGGAGGCTACCGCCTGGTGGGTTTTTCAGCACATAAAGACCATCTCGCCAGCGCATTCACGGATGCGGTGGCCGAAGGTATGTATGTGCTTGAATGGGGGAGCGCCTTCTCCTCTGATTGCGATTCGGGCAAGTTCTCCACTTACTGGCAGGTGGGAAGCAGGATAAACCGGGGGCAATGCAACATGGAGTTTCTCCGCCAAGGTGTCCTGCGTACATACCAGGGACATGGAGAGGTGAGGGAGATGCATTGGCGCGAGGAGGTGGAGGGCGAGGCCATCTCCGTACCCCTGGAAGTACATGGGGAGAGAGTCGGACTGCTCTGGTTTGGCGCCAGGTTGGACCGCGTACGCTTCAGCATGGACGAGCTAGATTTCATGGTCGCGCTGTCCGCCCAGGTGGCCGTCTCACTGCTCAACTCCAAGTTGATGCAGGAGTTGTTGGACAAGAGCATGCGGCTGCAGGAGTTGATCCAGAGTACTTCCACAGCCCAGGAGGAGGAGCGCATCCGCATCTCCCGCGAGCTCCACGACGGGCTCGCCCCCTACTTCCTGGAAATCATCTTCAAGCTCGAGATATTGGAGATGGAGATGGCGGGATTCTCGTCGCTGGAGGGCTCCCTCGAGGAGCTGAAGGAGAAGGCACGCGAGGGGTTAGGGGACCTGCGCCAGGTCATAGGGGACCTGCGCCCGTCCTCACTCGACGTGCTCGGACTGGAGAAATCCCTCTCCACCTATCTTAACAGGTTCGCCGCAGAGAACGGGCTTGCGGTGGAGTTCATAACCCGCGGGGACTTCAGGGCCCTTGATTCCCTGACGGAGGTGACCATTTTCCGGGTGGCCCAGGAGGCGCTGTCAAACATCGCCCGCCATGCCGGCGCCGGCAGGGTGAGCTTCATACTCAAAGGCGATAACGGCTGGGTGGAGATGGTGGTAGAGGACGACGGGGTGGGCTTCGTCGAGCGAGAGGTGCAAGCGAGGATCTCGATGGGGGAGTGCCTGGGGATAAAGGGCATGAGGGAGAGGGCGGAACTCATACAGGGGGACCTGGTAATAGACACCACCCCAGGTGACGGCACACGCATCTGCTTCTCTTTCCCCGTCCCATACAAGCAGCGAGGAGGCCGGGGATGAAAGGTACGATACGCCTTGCCATCGTGGACGATCACGAGATCGTTCGCCTGGGCATAAACCGCGTTCTGGAAGGCGAAGACGGCATAGACCTGGTAGGGGAGGCACAGAACGGTGAGGAGGCCCTTGCCCTGGCCCGCCGGGAGAAGCCCCAGGTCATGCTGGTGGACGTCAAGCTGCCGGATTTCAGCGGCATCGAGGTGGTCCAGAGATTGAAGGAGGACCCAGAGACCTCGGGCATACAGGCCATCATCCTTACCGTCTACGACGACCTGGAGATAGCCGCCGAGGCTATCCGAGCTGGGGCCATAGGATATATCCTCAAGGACTGCGGGAAGGAGCAACTGCTCAAAGCGATCAACTCCGCGGCGGCCGGGGTGCCCCTGGTCGCTTCGACAATAACCCAGAAACTAGTCGCCGTCCTGCACAAACAGGGAGGCCTGGTGACGTCGGTCGAACCAGGGGAGGACTCCCTGCTCTCGCTCACCGACCGCGAGTCCGACGTGCTGCGACTCGTTGCCAAGGGTTACAGCAACAAGGCGGTGGCACGGGAGCTCGGTATAACCATAAGCACGGTGAAAACCCACCTGCGCAACATCTTCCGCAAACTGGGCGTCGAGGACCGCGCGCAGGTGATCATCAAGGCCATCAAGGAAGGCATATTCTGAACCTGGTGCGGTCAAGACGGGCGGTATCCGGTATCGCCAAAAATACCGCCCGCATCCTTCCCCGCAACACTTCCATGTGTCACCGCGTTATGATATATTTCTTAAGGCAACACAAGCACCGGCCGATGGCTTCAACTCCAGGCCGGGACATCTCACGGGGCTGATAAAGGTTCGGGTATGTCGGGATCCTTCTTTCCTGGATTCCACGTTTCTTGATAACGGTTTTGCATTATGGAAGATAATGGTAATACGGCCGCCGGCGATCCTGCGGCAAGCGTTTCGGTCAGAAGAGAAGTAGTCGGATTCTTCAAGGCTAATCCTTTTCTACTCGTAAGCGAAGGAAGGCTGGCTACCCTGCTGTGCAGGCCTCCGGATATGGTATGTGAGGCGGTCAAGGCGCTCGAGGAAGCGGGACTCCTGACCAGAAGGTACGGCGAAGCTCTTTTAGGCGTCGAAGACAGCCTGGCGAAGACCGAATCCTGACCCCATCCACGGGCAGCGACGACGGCCTCTCTTTGGCAGGCACAGATGGCATCAGCTCGCCGGAACTCTCTTAGGCCCGCGCCACCACCACTGCCGCCGAGCATGGATCGCTGCCACCTTGACTTTATTTTCAAGATAGGACTGCCGGTGCTTTGGCCTATACGCCCACGAGATGGAACCCCGCCGTTGCGGCTTTCGTCCGCAATAAGAGGCTTTTAGGATAGGGCATGAAGGCCGATACTCTATTCTAAAGGAAACGGGATGAAAGGCCTGTTTCTAAATTATATTATTGTTAAATAACATAGGCTATTGTTATTATAGAGACTACTGGTGGACAGGAGGATGATTGGTTAATCCAACCGGAATAAGCCGGGGAAGAGCGGCGCTGGCAGCGGCAACGGTCATAACGTTGCTGTTCGTAGCGCTGTTCGGGCAACCGCTGCCAGGGGGCGAGGAGGCCACGGCTGGCGGGGGCAAGGTGACCTTCATCGGCCACGGCCGCGGCCACGGAGTGGGGCTTTGCATGGCGGGCGTGTACTACCGAGCCGTGCGCGGGGAGGAGTACCACCAGATAATCCGCGCCTACTATACGGGAGTGGATTTCTCGCATGTCAGCGACGACATGCCCATAAAGGTCTTATGCCGCGATAACGTGATCCGCACCTATCCCCTGAAGGAATATCTCTACCGCCTGCAGGAGGAACCGGATTCCTGGCCTGCCCAAGGCCTGAGGGTGCTCATGGTGGCGGCCAGGACCTACACCCTGTCCGTGATCGCACGCGGCAAGCATGCCAAGGACGGCTACGACATCTGTTCCTACGGCAGTTGCTGCCAGGCCTTCGTCGAGACCATCGATCCGGCGAAAAGGCCGAACACCGTGGCCGCGGTCAACGCCACCGCCGGGGAGATAATCACCTACAAGGGTAACACCATCACCGCCGCCTACAGCTCCTGCTGCGGCGGCTATACCGCCGGGGTTGACGAGGCATGGGGCGGGACGCCCATACCCTACCTGAGCCCGGTCTACGACGATGCCTGCGCGGCCGATGAGGACCACGACTGGCAGGTGACCATGGCCTGGGATGAACTGCAGGCCAAGCTCAACTCGAACGCGGATACGGCCGTGGGGACCCTTTACGGCTTCGATGTGCTCTCCCGTTGGACCTCCGGCCGCGTCAAGCAGGTACGCATCGACGGCAGCGGCGGGAGCAAGACGGTGAGCGGGACCCTCTTCGCCTCCGTGGTGGGCCTGCAGACCCACTTCTTTTACCTGGCTTCACAGAATTTCGACGAGTACCTGCTCATCCAGAACCCCGGGGACACTGCTGCCCTGTGTACCGTGACCTACATGTTCCCGGGCGGCGGGACCACCCAGGAGACCTGCACGGTGGGGGCTCGTTCCCGCTTTACCATCTGCGTCAACGACCGGGTACAGAACTCGGAGGTCTCCATAAAGGTAAGCTCGGACCAGCCGGTAGTGGCGGAGCGGGCCATGTACTTCGATTTCCTGGGAAGCGGCAGGAAGGGAGGGCATGCCTGCATGGGGGTAAAACAGGCCAGCATCAAGTGGTATTTCGCCGAAGGCTATACCGGCGGCGATTTCGATACTTTTTACCTGGTGCAGAACCCCAACGGAGGTGAAGCTCGCCTCACGGTATATTTTCTTGGCAACACGGGAGAGGTAGATGAACTCTACTACACCCTGCCCCCCAACTCGCGTATGACCATCTGGGTCGACCGGGAGCCGGGCCTCGATGCCGGAGAGTTCTCCACGGAGATGGAGAGCGACCTGCCAGTGGTGGCGGAGCGGGCCGTTTACTTCGGATACAAGGGAGTAGGGGGAGGAACGGTGGCGGAAGGCGCGCCGGCTCTGGGCAAGGAGTGGTACTTCGCAGAGGGGTACACCGGCGGCGATTTCGATACCTGGATCCTGTTGGCGAACCCCAATGATACCGCCGCCCGGACAAAGCTCACCTTCATGTTGCCCGATACCTCCACCAGGGAACTGCAGCTCGAGGTGCCGGCGCGCAGCCGCTGCACCGTGCACGCGGATGACCTTCCCGGCCTGGAACAGACCGAGCTGTCCACGTACGTGGAGTCGGACATCCCGATAGTGGCCGAGCGGGCCATGTATTTCTCTTACTTCGGCAAGGGCGGCGGCCACGACGCCATGGGGGTGGACCAGCCCTCTGGCCGCTGGTTCTTCGCGGAGGGATATACCGGCGGTGACTTCGACACCTACCTGCTGTTGCAGAACCCGGGCTCGTCATCCACGCAGGCCACCCTGACCTATATGCGCGGGGACGGCAGCACGGTGGTGCAAAACGTGGTCATCGAGCCCCATGCGCGGTTTACCGTGCACATTGATGACCTACCCGGGTTGGAGCAGAGCGAGTTCTCCACCCTGGTGGAGTCGGAAGCCCCCCTGGTCGCCGAGCGGGCCATGTATTTCATCTACAAGACACGGGATGGAGGAAGCTGTTCGCAGGGCACCACCTCTCCCTCCCAGGAATGGTTTTTCGCGGAGGGCTACACGGGGAGCTGAGCCAGGGAACCCTCCCCACCTCATGGCGCCAACCGGCTCAGGACTTGAGTCGTTATAGTGCCCGGTCAGGGGTTGGCGGGAGAGGGCTGAGAGCGAGGGGAGAATACTGATTTCCAAGCGCTACATCGTCATCATCATCGTCATGGTCGCCTCCTGCGCCATCCTGGTGGGGATCAGCTATTTCATGCTGGACATCCTCTCGGGGATGGTGGTCACTCCCAAGACCCAGGTCAAAGAGGTCACTGCCGAAGGTACGCTATCCGTTCCCCTCGAGGATACGGAGGTACGCTCCATGCAGGTCTCCGGCGATGGGCGCCTCCTCGCATATATAGGAGGGCAGCCCAAAGGCAGCGCCGTGCTGCGCGTAGTGGAGCTGGGCGGAGGCCTCCGCACCGCCTTCAGCGGGGAGGTGGACGGGGCAAAGCTGGCTTGGCTGGGTGACACCCCTTACCTCGTCTACGAAGACGGGGGAGACATCCAGCTTCTGGATGTGGAGCAGGGGGCCAGCGAGAACCTCACCGCGAGCCCCGCATACGATGGGGACCCCATCCCCTCCCCGGATGGGAGATACATACTGTGGACCATCTCGCAGCAAGGTGCATCCGAGAGTCCGGGCTTCTGGGTGATGGACGCGGATGGTTCCGACAAGACCCTCCTGGCCGAGGCGCAAGCCCTGGCGGTATGGGATCCGGCGGGAGGTAAGGTGATATCCCGCCATGATACCGCCCTCTCGGCAGCAGATGACGATTACCGCTACTTCCTGCAGATAGCGGTTCCAGGCAGGGAGGGATGGGAGTATTACGTCGAGTGCGACGGGGAGGTGCGATTCATCTGGTGGCCGGCCCAGGACACGGTGTTGTACCTCGCGCCCATACCCATAAAAGGGCAGGATATGGTCAAGGGGATCTGGTACAGGGCGGAGCCGCCAGACGTGCTCAAGAAGGTGGCCTCCACTGACGGCCTGGGTTACGATGAAGCATACTATCGTTTCTATCCAGCCCGGGAGGAGGAGCGGTTAGCGTACGTGGGTGAGAAAGGCCTGGAGTACATGGACTACGAGGAGCGCATCATCTACCGCTACCCCGACCTCGGGGCTGAACCACCGCTGGCGTGGGACGAGGAGGCGAACGAGCTGTATTACATCGGCCCGGGGGGGATCTACCGGGTGGCGTTGGGGGGGGAATGAAGATGGCGGCTGTCCGGAAGACCAAGATCGTAGCCACCCTCGGACCGGCATGCCGGGACGTGGGAACACTCGAGCGCATGATAGCGGCGGGGATGGACGTAGCCCGGATCAACGCCTCCCATGCCTCTCACGACGTCATAAGAGAAGAGCTGCAGGCTCTACGGCAGGCGTCGCAAAGAGCCGGCAGGGAAGTGAGCGCCATCCTCGACCTCATGGGTCCCAAGATCAGGGTGGGTGATATAGCAGGCGACGAGGCCTGCCTCGTCGACGGACAAGACTTCACCCTAACCACAAGAGAGGCCCTGGGAGACGCTTCCCGCGCCGGCGTGAACTACCCTGGACTGCCCGCAGTGCTGCAGGCGGGCGATACCGTGCTCCTCGATGATGGGGCCCTGCGCCTCAGGGTTGTCGGTACGAGCGACACCGAGGTCCGCTGCAAGGTGGAGGCGGGAGGGGTACTGCGCTCGCGCAAGGGCGTCAATCTTCCCGGGGTACGGCTCGATGTCCCCCCCTTGACCGCGAAGGACCTCTCCGACCTGGAGCTCGGCCTGGAGCTGGGCACAGACTGGGTCGCGCTCTCCTTCGTGCGGTCCCCCCGTGACCTCATGCACCTGCGTGAGAAGATAAGGGAATGGGGTTCGGATACCCCCATCATAGCCAAGATCGAGAAGCAGGAGGCGGTCGAGGACCTGGAGGCCGTGGTCAGGGCGGCGGATGGGGTCATGGTCGCCCGCGGGGACCTGGGAGTGGAGATGCCACTGGAGGAGATACCGCTTCTGCAGAAGCGCATCATCGAAGTAGCGGCCAGCCAGGGCAAGCCCGTGATAACCGCCACCCAGATGCTGCAGAGCATGATCGAACACCCGTCACCGACACGGGCGGAGGTCTCCGATGTGGCCAACGCGGTTTTCGATGCGACCGATGCCGTTATGCTCTCCGGGGAGACCGCGGTGGGGAGTTTCCCGGTGGAAGCGGTGGAGACCATGCAACGCGTCGCGCTCAAGGCGGAGACGACCTTGCCTTACGATCGCTGGCTGGATGAGCGCAGGCGCTGGATAAGCAGCGGCATGGTGGAGGCGGTCTGCTTTGCAGCCTGCGAGCTCGCCCGCCAGACGGAGGCCACGGCCATCGTGGCGCCCACGGAATCGGGATTCACCGCACGCCAGATGAGCCGCTTCCGGCCCCGGCAGCCCATCCTCGCCCCCACGCCGGAAAAGCGGGTCGCGCGGCGTCTCGCGCTCTTCTGGGGGATCTATCCCCGGCTGGTGGGGGTGCAGGGCGGCATCGAGAAGATGTTCTCTTCCTCCGAGGATGTGGCAAGGAAAGAGGGATACCTGGGGCCAGGGAATACGGTGGTGGTGACCGCTGGACTCAAGGATCCCAGTGAGGAGGGCGTCCCCACCACCAACACCATCCACTGCGTCACCGGCTGAGCCGCTCGCGCAGGCCCACCATCCCAGCGTCACCAGCCCTGGAGGCGCGAAGCAGGGCCCGTGTCACCGGGACGCGTATCCGTACGGAGCCATGCCAGGCCCTAAGACCGCATTGACCTCCCTGACCCATGGTTATAGAATGACCCTTGGTCACTCATCTAAGGGGGATACTCCACACACACACCGTAAGCCGCATGTTTCATAACGAGGGGATAAGATGTCCGAGATCGTTGTGGTCGGCGCTGGCCTTGCGGGCCTGGTGGCAGCGATCAACTGTCGGCGGGCAGGCCACGAGGTAAGGGTGCTGGAGGCACAGGACAGGGTGGGCGGGAGCCCGGAGCACCATCCCGCCGTCGATACCACGCCGATGAAGCCTGATCGCTTGGGGGATTTCCTGGGCGTAGAGCTGGGACCACCCTGCATAACCCCCACTCCCGTAATACGTGCCTACGTCTTCGGAAGACGCTATGAGGCTGACGGCGCCGGACAGCACCTGCAGGCGGTTGAACGGGGACCTCGCTCGACCTCCCTGGAGAGCCGGCTTTTCACCGCCGCTGCAGAATCGGGGGTGGTTTTCGAGTTCGGTCAGAGTATGGATTCTCGAGGCGCCCTTGCACAGATCCCTCCCGGGAGCATCCTGGCGACCGGTCTCTCCACGCGGGTCTTCCAAGCCATTGGCGTACCCTACCGTGAAATCTACGGATACGTAGCCAACGGCAGGTACAAAGGAGAGCCGGTGACTATATTGTGGGAAAGCGACGACACGCGCGATTACTGCTACTTTTCCAACGTCAACGGTATGTCCTTCGCGCTGTTCTTCGACCGTAAACCCGTGGATAGGTCCCTACTGGACAGGTGGCAGGAGCAGCTTTTCAAGCAGGAGGGAGTGAGCTTCGCCGAGTGGAAAGAGTTCAGGGGCGCGGCGGGTGTGAGGAGGCCGGATAATGCCCGCCTCTTTCATGGAGACTGGATAATGGCAGGCGCGCTGGCGGGCATGAACGACCCACTATTCCTCTTCGGTGTGCATGCCGCCCTGGTATCTGGAAAGATCGCGGCTATGGCGGTAGACGACAAAGCCGGTGCGTACGAGTTGTTCCGGAAGATCTCACGGGTCTACCGCTATACCTGGACCATGCGCAGGATGGTTGAACTGCAGCCCTTATGGATGAGACGGGCGGCACTGCGGACCTTTCTCCACCTGCAGTTCAGGTATCCGCGGGTCTTCCAGGGGTTGCTGCCCCGCGCCATCCCCGGTTTCCACCACGTC
Source organism: uncultured Actinomycetota bacterium (assembly GCA_964354675.1). Lineage (GTDB taxonomy): Bacteria > Actinomycetota > Geothermincolia > Geothermincolales > RBG-13-55-18 > SURF-21. Next base: position 11,301 of record CAYHAT010000055.1, read on the forward strand.
TGACCACATCGAGCGTGAGGGCCGCCGCGAGGATAACGTGGTGGTATCGAGAACAGGGTTGCAGCGATAGGGAGTCGACAGAGACGGTGTACGGCCGCCCGCAGCAGCCTTTTGGGGCTCGTGGGTTATGGCGGTGATAGAAAGGGACATCCGGGGTCGGCGGGATTGACATGCTTGACCCGTGGTTATAGGATGACTGGCGGTCATAACTTTTCCATGTAGTCTCGGCGATCCTGTTTTCAACCGTGAAAAGGAAAGGCCTTACCCCACGCCATGGGAATCTCGGCACGTAAGGAAAGGGAAAAGCAGCACCGCAGGGAGACCATACTCGTTGCTGCCAGGGACCTCTTCTACGAGAAGGGTTACCGCGCCACCATGGAGGAGATAGCGGAGCGGGCCGAACTCTCCAAAGGCACCTTATATATCTATTTCAGCACTAAAGACGAGTTGTATATCTCCGTGATCATGGAGGGATTCCGCATCCTGGAGGAGCGGTTGAACAAGGCCGTGGCGGGGGCGAAAGGAATAGAGGACAGGGTAAAGGCCATCTATTATTCCTTCATCGAACACTGCCTGGAGAACCGGGAATATTTCCGCATCACACAATACTTCCTCACCGAGGATGCGCGCGAGAACACCTCCGATGACCTGGTCGAGACCATAAACCGGTCGACGGCGGCACTGCTGGAGTACGGCGTCAAGGTCTTCCAGGAGGCGGTCGAGCTCGGCGAGTTCAGGAAGGACGTGAATCCCAGCGCCCTCTCGATCATCGTATGGAGGATGGCCACCGGAATACTGGACCTGGCGGTCTTGGAGGACGAGGTGAACGGCAGGGCGGGCACTTACCGCGAGCTGTTCGACACAGCTATGCAGGTGATGTTGCAGGGGATCAGGAAGTAGGGCCGTACGACCCGACACTGGTCTGAGGTAATGGGAGTTGGGATCAGGTCTTGAGCGGCCCTTCGCCCTAGCGTTTGATTGAGGTAATGGGAGGTGGGGTCAGGTCTTGACATCTCTCGCCTTGTGGCTCGAGACGCAAGACCCGACCCACACCCTACGGGGAACAGAACGAGGCGTGGGTTTTTCCACCCTACGGGGAAAAGAACGAAACGTGGGAGATAAGCAGTAGGAGATGAAGAGAGAAACGTTGGCCGATAAGTGGAGGTGAGTAGATTGTCGCTCGATCCCGCAGAGGTTTTCAAGGTCATGCAGTGCGCCTACCGCAACGGGGTGCTGGACAAGTTCATGGCCATCCAGGGCGAGGCCTTGGAGGGGGTGATGGCGGAGGCTCAGGTGAACATGGGGGACCTCCTCAACCGCATGGACGAGGCCAGCGAGGAAGCGGTACAGAAGATAGACCGCCTCTTGGATAAAGCCGGCCCCTTCATGAAGTATCTCGACAACGATAAGCTGATGAAGTTCTCCTCCCGCCTGCTGGACATCGCCCTGGTGAGAAAGGCGATGGTGGCGGGGATGAAGCAGAACATCTTAAAGACCCTCTCGGATACGCCCCCGCCGTCGCTGCTGGACAGATTCCGGGCCCTGGCCGGGAAAGCCGCCTAGGGGAGGGGGAAGAAGATGACCATCAACGCAGCGAAGATCTCCGGCGTCGTGGGCGCCGGCAACGTCTCTCAGGACCCCTCCCTCCTGGCATCCTGGAGTGAGGCGGGGGGCAAGCCTTCCCTCGTGGTCAGGCCCTCCTCCACCGCCGAGGTCAGGGAGCTCATAAAGCTCGCCCGGGCAGACGGGCTCAACTTGGTCTTCTCCTCCTCCGCCCCGCCACGGCTGCGCGGTGACTCCATACCCTCTGGCGAGGCGGTCATGGTCGATTTCTCCGGCATGGACAGGATCGTGCGCCTGGACCGCCGCAACAAGGTGGCCCTGATCGAGCCCGGGGTGACCTACGAGGCCCTCATCCCGGAGGTGGATAAGCTGGGGCTCAAGGTGCTCATGCCCCTGGCCCCCAAGCGGGGCAAGTCGGTGCTGGCCTCCTCCCTGGAGCGCGAGCCCATCCTCATCCCCAAGTACCACTGGGACATGACCGACCCCATGCTCTGCACCGAGCTCGTCT